>JALZIL010000211.1 GCA_030860305.1 Actinomycetota bacterium | reverse complement strand
AGATCGGTGACCCGACCGGGATCCACACCGACGACCACCACCGGAGTCGGCGCAAAGATCGGACGGTTGGTGGAGTCGAGGATGGACGCCCGCTCGGCAAGGCTGCGGCTCCACTCGATCCTCTCGCCGTCGCCGAGTGCGGGATGGATGGCCGCGGTCGTCCACTCGAGGGTCAGCGCCTCGTCCTCGTCAGCGCGCAGGTCGAGTTGTGCCTCGTAGCTCCAGTCCGGCGCCGCGTCGAACTCCCAGGTGGCTGTGTAGCTGACGCTGGCAGCGCCGTCGTCGAAAGCGACCGCGGTGATCTCCGTGCGCAGCGGCTGCTCGCCTTCACCCAAGCCCATCGAGGTGGCAACGGCTCTCAGGTTCAGCAATGCCGAAGCGCTGTTGTCGGTCAGTTCCGCAGCGCCGGTGAGATCTCCGGCAGACCAGGCGTCGAGGTAGGCCTGGGCTGCCTCGCGGGCAGCCCTCTCGCGTTCATCGGTGTCCGAACACCCAGCAAGCACGACGCAGGCGAGGACAACCATGGCGGCGCACGTACGGCGGAGCATGATCTCCACCCTGACACAGGTTCTGAGGGCACCTGCGGCTCGGCCTCTCCTGAGCTCAGTTCAGCATTCACGATCATCCCGGCCGCCCGGATGTCTAGGGCGATCCTAGGACGGCAGCTCAAAGGCGCAACGCGGCCCACTGGCCCGACTCAGCTTCGCATCGAGGGTGATCAGGCGGGCGTCCAGCCATTCGGCCAGCGCCACATACCACGCGTCGTAGGCGGTGACGTTGTCCCGCAGTGCCCAGATCCGTTCGCTGAACGGCTCGTAAGGAAAGAACTCCACGCGAAGTTGGGCGAGGTCGGCATATGCCAGCGCGGCAACATCAGCCGAGAGTTCACCCGTCCGGCTGAGCCTACGGAGGATGTTGGCCACCTCGGCCGGCATGAGATGTGGAGCGGCCAACGCCTCACCCATAAGCAAGGTCTCCGCCCAGGTTCCGTCCGAGCCGATGTCCACGAGTGCGGCCACCACTGCTGACGAGTCGACAACCAGCGTCAAGGCTTGACCGCCTCGTTCGCTTGGCTCATCGATCGGTCCGTTCCTCTCGGCTCAGAGCCGGGTCATGGACGATCGGCGTCGCGATTGGTGAGGATGCTGGTCCGACTCACGCCCGTGCCCGTGGTCGCCTTGCGAGCACGGACCATGCTCATCAGATCAGCTGCCGATGGTCGCTCGACAAGGTCGATCAGTTCGGCGCGGAGATGCTCCTGCAGTGAACGACCGGCTCGGGCGGCCCGAGCCGCCAGCTCATCACGGACCTCGGCCGGAACATGGCGAATTGTGATGGACGGCATGTCTGCATTATGCAGGCAATGCTTGCACCATGCCACCGCAGCAGTAGGGAGCGTCGGGAAGTCAGAAGAGGACCGACGCGAAGGTGCCGACCTGCGTGAACCCCACCCGTGCATAGGCGGCCTTGGCCGGTGCGTTGAAGTCGTTGACGTACAGGCTGACCACCGGGGCGACGTCGGCCAGCGCGATGGCCGCCACCGCCGCCGTGCCGCTGGTTCCGATTCCCTGCCCCCGCAGGTCGGGCCGCACCCAGATGCCCTGAACCTGACAAGCCTGCTCACTCACCGCCCCCAGTTCGGCCTTGAACAAAACCTCACCCTGGAGGATCCAGGCCAGGCTGTGGCCGGCGTCGATGAGTTCAGCGACCCGGGCACGGTAGGAGCCGCCGCGGTCGCCGGCTTCGGGATCCACGCCGACCTCCTCACGGAACATCGCGGTGGCGGCTGGCATCAGGATGTCCAGTTCGTCGCGGCGCACCCGCCGCACCTGCGAACTCGGCTCGATCCTTGGCGCCGAGTCCAGCGCGAGCAGCGGCTGGTTGGGGCGTACGTCGCGGGCCGGTCCCCAGCCGGACGAGAGCTCGGACCACAGCGGCAATACCAGGTGGTCCGGTCCGACAATCGACGAGCAACGCCGTGGACGCCCTGCCATGTGGTGGATCAACGCCTCGACGACTCGGCCGGACTCGTCCCGATCGCCGACGAGGACCAGGCTGGGCCCGTCCAGCCAGACCGCTTGCAGGCCGCTGTCCCCGTAATAGGCGCACAGTTCGCCGGTCTGCCCGGCCGCACCGGTCAAGCCCAGCGCCTGCACCCGTGCGGCGATCAGGCAGCCGTCCACCGGATGCTCGGCAAGAAAGTCGCGTACGAGCGGCTCGTCCTGGGGTCCGAGGATGCCCGCCTGCGCGCTGCCGATCACCTCGCTCGCCTACCCGACGGTGATCTCAGCGGGACCGCTAGCGACGCCGGTGTCGGTCAACTCGGCGGCCAGCCGCATCGCCTCCTCGATCAAGGTCTCCACGATCAGGGACTCCGGCACCGTCTTGATCACCTCGCCACGCACGAAGATCTGGCCTTTCCCGTTGCCGCTGGCTACGCCGAGGTCGGCCTCGCGGGCCTCGCCCGGGCCGTTGACGACACAGCCCATCACAGCCACCCGCAACGGGACCTCGAGTCCCTCCAGACCCTCCGTCACTCGGTCGGCCAGAGTGTAAACGTCAACTTGAGCTCGACCGCAAGATGGGCAGGAGACGATCTCCAGACCCCGCTGGCGAAGGTTGAGCGACTCCAGGATCTGGATGCCGACCTTGACCTCCTCCACCGGGGGCGCCGACAGCGAGACCCGGATCGTGTCGCCGATTCCCCGGGCCAGCAACGCTCCGAAGGCGACCGCGGACTTGATCGTTCCCTGAAAAGCCGGACCGGCTTCGGTGACCCCGAGGTGCAACGGGTAGTCGCACTGCTCGGCGAGCAACTCGTACGCGCGAACCATCACGACCGGGTCGTTGTGCTTGACCGAGATCTTGAGGTCGGTGTACCCGTGTTCCTCAAACAGCGAGCACTCCCAGAGCGCAGACTCGACCAGCGCCTCGGGGGTCGCCTTGCCGTACTTCTCCATCAGTCGCCGGTCGAGGGAGCCGGCGTTCACACCGATCCGGATCGGGATCCCGGCAGCCCCGGCGGCCTTGGCGATGTCGCCGACCTTGTCGTCGAACCTCTTGATGTTCCCCGGGTTCACCCGTACCGCGGCACAACCTGCGTCGATGGCGGCGAACACGTACCGGGGCTGGAAGTGGATGTCCGCGATCACCGGTAACTGAGACTTCCGGGCGATCGTGGGAAGCGCCTCGGCATCATCAGTGTCGGGTACGGCGACCCGGACGATCTCGCACCCGGCCGCGGTCAGTTCGGCGATCTGCTGCAGCGTGGCATCGATGTCGGCCGTCTTTGTCGTGGTCATCGACTGCACGGACACCTGGTGCGCACTTCCGACGCCGACCTTGCCGACCAGGAGCTGTCTGGTCGACCGGCGCGGGGCCAGTACCGGCGGGGGCAGCGCCGGCATGCCGAGGGAGATGGACGTCACGGAGTCAGGAGCCTCAGTTCAACGTGATCGGGTTGACGATGTCGGCAATGAGCAGCATGCCGGACAACAGGACGAAGAATGCGGCCACGACGTAGGCCACCGGCATCAACCTGGCGATGTCGAATGGACCTGGGTCAGGCTTGTTGCGCACGCGTGCCCAGACCGAACGAGCCTTTTCATATAGCGCGCCGGCGACGTGCCCACCGTCGAGAGGGTAGATCGGTACCAGATTGAACAGGAAGAGCACCATGTTGACGCTGGCCAGAAGCAGCAAGAAGAAAATGATCTTGTCGACGAACGGTTCGGGCAGCGCGAAGTACTCACCCGACAGGCGAGAGACTCCCACCACACCGATCGGATCGTTCTGCCCGCGCTCTTCCCCGAGGAAGGCAGCGCCGAAGACCGACGGAATCCGTTCCGGCAGGTTGATCAGTGCTTCGCCCGCTCGAGTGATATAGCCGCCGATGGCTGCCGGCACCTCGGTGATCGACTGCTGGACGCGCGGCACGACCGGAGAGACTCCGACGAATCCGACTTCGGTGACTGCGCCTGCTTCAGCATCCTCGGCAGTGAGGTACACCAGATTCGGCAGGGGCGTGACGGACAAGTCCTCGCTCTGCCCGTCCCGGTCGACGGTGAACCGCCTCGTGTCCCCGGCGCTGACCCGGATCAAGTCCTGGACCTGCTCCCACTGTGACACCGCCTCGCCATCGACAGCGGTGATCCGATCCCCTGCCCGCAAACCGGCTTGAGCGGCCGGACTGGCCGGGGGCAGGTCACAGCCGTTGTCGCCGACCGCACAGGCCTGGCCCTCGTTGTCGATCGGGGTGCTGCAGTCCTGGACCGGCGAGCCGGCCGGCAGGACGCATTCGCTGACCGTGTTGATGGTCAGCGAGGTGCCTTGCGGAATGCCGAATCCGACCAGGATGACCGTGAAGAACAACGACGCCAGGATCAGGTTGTGCACCGGCCCGGCGGACATGACGATGATCCGCTGCCACCACGGCTTGCGGTAGAAGACCCGGCCCTCGTCGCCGGGCTGGATGTCGTCCAGAGCCGCGCCGCGTACCTCTTCGATCATTCGGCGCAACCGACCGTACGCGCGCGGCTGACCGTCGGCCTTCGCCGGCGGAATCATCCCGACGATTCGGATGTAGCCACCCAACGGGATCGCCTTGATGCCGTACTCGGTCTCGCCGCGTTGCCGTGACCACAGCGTGGGTCCGAAGCCGACCATGAACTGGGGCACCCGCATGCCGAACCTGCGCGCCCACATGAAGTGGCCGAGTTCGTGGAACCAGATCGAGAACAGCAGGCCGACGACGAAAAGCCCGATACCCAGGACCGTCCAGAGGATGCCGCTCATGCACCGGCCCGGCGTTCGGGCCAGATCCGCCACACCCTACCTACGAGCGACACTCTGCTCCCTTGCGATGAGGGCCAGCGTCTGTTGGCGAGCCCAGGATTCTGCCGAAATGACGTCGGACACCGAGTTCGGTTTGCCGAAGTCCAGCGCCCCTTCGACGATACGCGCCACGGTGTCCACGATCCCGGTGAACCGAAGGTTCCCCGCCAGGAAACCGGCTACCGCCTCTTCATTGGCGGCGTTGTAGATCGCCGGGCGGCACCGCCCGGTACGCCCGACAGAACGAGCCAGGCCCACGGCCGGAAAGGCTGCGTCGTCCAGAGGCTCGAAGTCCCAACTGCTCGCCGTCGACCAGTCCAGTGCCGGCGCCACCCCCGGCAACCGCTCCGGCCAGGACAGGGCCAGGGCAATGGGCAGCTTCATGTTCGGCTGCCCAGCCTGAGCCAGCGTGGACCCGTCGACGAATTGCACCATGGAGTGCACGATCGACTGCGGGTGGACCACCACGTCGATCCGGTCGTACGGGATCCCGAACAGCATGGACGCCTCGATCACCTCCAGCGCCTTGTTGACCATTGTCGCGGAGTTGATCGTCACCATCGGACCCATCGCCCAGGTGGGATGGGCCAGCGCCTGCTCTACGGTGACGTCGGTGAGGTCGGCTCGCGTCCGGCCTCGGAACGGTCCTCCGCTGGCGGTCAGAATCAGTCGATCCACCTCAGTAGCAGACCCGCCGCGTAAGCACTGAGCCAGAGCTGAGTGTTCGGAATCCACCGGCACGATCTGGCCGGGCTTGGCCCGTGCCATCACCAGGTCACCGCCGGCCACCAGTGACTCCTTGTTGGCCAGCGCAAGCATCGATCCGGCTGCCAGCGCGGCGAGCGTCGGCTCGAGTCCGATCGAGCCGGTGATGCCGTTGAGGACGACGTCGGCGCGGCGGCCGGCGAGTTCGGTGGCTGCCCGCGGCCCGGCCAGGATCTCCGGCACCGCGTAGTTGCCGTGGGCGTAGCCCCGTCGGGTCGCCTCGGCGTAGAAGGCCAGCTGGAGGTCCTGAGCTGACGTTGCCCTGGCGACTGCGACGGTCCTCGCGCCGCAGTCCAGGGCTTGCTTGGCCAGCAACTGCGGGTCTGAGCCCCGCGCGGCGATCCCGGCCACCGTGAATCGGTCGGGACGTTCGGCTATGACCTCGAGTGCCTGCTTGCCGATCGAGCCGGTCGAACCCAGCAGGATCACTGTCCGCTGATCGCTCACAGGGCACAGTCTGGCGTACGGTTCGGTGCTCCGGCCCGGTGATGCAGCTGATGCGATAGTCTTGGCATCATGCGCACCACAGTCGCGATTGCGGATGAGTTGCTTGCTTCGGCCAAGTTCGAGGCGAGGCATCGGGGTCTCACGTTGGGCCAGTACATCGAGCAGGCTCTTCGTAGCCAGCTGGCCGGTCGAGCCGTCGGCACCCCTCCTGCCATCCCGGTTCGCAGAGGGGGCTCCGGCTTGCGGCCTGGGGTTGACGCCAGTTCCTACCGAACCCTTCTGCAGGCTATGGAGGAAGGTTTGCCTGTCGAGGACCTCAGGTGATCCTGCTCGACGTCAACACCGTGCTTGCAGCACATCGCGAGGATCATCCGCACCATCCGCTGGTGCACGTATGGCTAGAGCGGCTGGTCGCCGAGCAGCGCAACTTCTGCGTACCCGACGAGGTATGGGCAGCCGTCGTCCGCATCGCAACGAACCGACGGGTTTTCGTCGATCCCAGTTCTCTGGACGAGCTGTTCGCGTTCGCCGACGCCGTCCGTGCCCAACCAGGTCACATGGCGTTACGCTCCGGTCCCAGGCGTTTCGAGGTCTTTCGAACCCTCTGCCATGACGGCCAGGCGGCCGGTGATCTCGTACCGGATGCCTTCCTCGCCTCCCTCGCGGTCGAGAACGGGTGCGCAGTGGCAAGCCTGGACCGAGATTTCGCGCGCTTTCCCGGGCTGGCGTGGGAGCAACCGCGATGACCGCCGCCCGGCCGGAATCAGGTCTGCGATGATGCTGCGCATAGGTAGCCGGTCGAGAGGATCCAGGTGAGCATCGCCAGCCAGCCAGGTCGCGAGATTGACGCCGCCTCCTCATGGGACGGGTACGTCCTCGAGCCGCACGAAAGGCCCGAGGACTGGGGCTGGCACCAGGAGTTCAAGGTGGTCCCCCGGGTGCTCGGGTGGCTCGCGGTCATCTCCCTGCTCTTGATGCTCGCCGGTAACCACACCGGCCGGGTGGAGAACCTCTGGGTGATCGGCACGGCCTTGGTCATTGTCGCGATCCTCATCCGGGACGCCGTACGCCGCCGCAACGCCTGGCGCAACTGACCCGTCATCGCACCCTATGGCCGCGATTGCCTGGTCGACCGGCGGTGCTTCAACCGGACAGTCCTAGATCGGACAGCGTCGCGGTCAGCAGGGTCTCGACCAGCTCGATGAACGAGGCAGCACCTGGATGGTCTGGCTTGCCGTGGGTGCCCACTCCCTTCGGACCGAGCGTGGACGCGCTGAACAGGACTCGGTAATGACCCGGATGCTCTTTGCCGAACCTGAAGTAGGCCCGGCCGCAGCGTCGGAGGGCGTCGAATGGGTCGCTGCCGACAGCTTCGGCATCGCTGAGCCGTCGGGCGAAGTCGCTGAAACGTTCCGCGACCACAGCCAGGCAGCCTCGTTCGTGGTGGCCCTGGCCTCGACCGCCGTGTTCAACGTGCCGATCAACCTGGCCACCGGGACCCGCGCTACACGATCGGAGACGCCCAGCCGCTGTGTGCCCGGTCGATCCGGTCGACCGTGAAGCTCAGTGTCTGGCGGTACTCCACCCAGGCCAGGCCGGGCAGCCGTAGATGGGTCGACTCCTCGGGATGAGTCACCTGGTAACCGGACAACCAGATGTAGGGAACGCTCACGCCGTCCATCGCGCGCGCCCATCGCGGGAAGTGCGCAGCCGCGGCAAGGATCTCCGCGTGCGCCGAGCCGGGGCCACGGATGTTGCTCGGCCGGATGTGTTCACCCGGAACCCAGTGCGCGCCCAGATCGACGGTCATCCGGCGTACGCCAGGCCAGTGGATGATGCCGGGAAGGAGGCGTACCGGCTTGGGCCGAGGATCGTACCGATCACGTACCCAGTCCCAGAACCAGCTCTTCGGCTGTTGGGCGGATGCGATATCCCACAGTTCGTGGCAGGTTCGGCGTACGCCGTCCAGCTGCCCTTGCCCGTCAGCTAGGAGCACGTCGTCGAGGTAGACCGCGATCAGATCGACGACCAGCGGATCGGCGTACCGGCGCGGCGTGAGGTCGATCGCATCCAGTTCAGCCGCCGACAGACCCCAATTGCGATCGTCATTCCATCGCCGGACGTTCGCGAGTTGCTCGTCGAGGGGAACGAACAGGTTTGGCGGGGGCTGACCCTTGCTCTCGGATTTCGATCCAGGGTGCCCATTCGGGCTCGCGCCGTCCGTGTCATCCTGCACAGCGGGCCCTCCGTCGCGCCATCTTCCCGGCCGTCGGCCACTAGGCATGGTACCCAGCCGACGCCGCCGCCTGACTTCATCCGCATCCCGGTCAGCTGGTCTGGCCACCGATCCAGGATCCGATCAGGTAGGTCAGACCTGCTGCGAGCAACCCCATGATGAGCTGACGAAGACCACCCGACCACCATGGGCGAGCTGTGAAGCCGGCCGACAGGACACCGGCAAAGAACAATCCGATCCCACCGACGCCCACGGCGGCCCATACCTCGTCCAAGCCGAACAGATAGGGCAGGAGCGGAATCAGTGCCCCGACCGCGAAGCAGACGAAGGAGGACACTGATGCCGTCCACGGCGAGGGCTTCTCGTCGGGGTCCAGCCCGAGTTCGGCTCGGGCGTGCTCGCGTAACTCCTGCTCGGGATCGCGGGCGAGTTGGTCGGCAACCTGTTCAGCGAGTGTGCGGTCGAGCCCCCTGCTGCGCCACATCTCGACCAGCTCGGCGCGTTCTTCTACCGGATGCACCCGGAGCTCATGGCGTTCCTTGCTGACTTCGAGATCCAGCTGCTCGTTCTGCGTGGATACCGAGGTGTATTCCCCGAGCGCCATCGATATCGCGCCGGCAACCAGTCCGGCGACCCCGCCGAGCACGACGGTGCCGCTGGGGGCCGCCGCGCCCAAGCCGGCCACCAGGGCGGTGTTGGTGACCAGGCCGTCCATGGCGCCGAACACGGCGGCCCGGAGCCATCCGCCGGAGACGTCGGTGTGGCTGTGCGCGTGGGCTTCGGCTTCGGTCACGAGCGGGCGCCCGCCGCGAGGATCGCAGTGAGCGCCAGCGAACGAGGACCGGAGCGGCGGGTGGCCGCGGGGCAATCGGTCACGAGCGGGTCGGCTCTGCGCGCGCCGAGGCGGCGAGCTGCCCGCAAGCGCCATTGATCTCGCGGCCCCTGGTGTCCCGGACCGTAATGGTCACACCGTGGGAACGTACGGCGCCGACGAACCGGTCCTGAGCCCGCGGCGTGCTGGCATCCCACTTGCTACCTGGAGTGGGGTTCAGCGGGATGACGTTGACGTGCGTCAGTCGTCCGGACAGCAGGCGGCCGAGTTGATCGGCGCGCTGGACGGAGTCGTTCACGTCACGGATCAGGGCGTACTCGATGGAGACCCGGCGCCCGGTGACCTCGGCGTAGCGCCAGGCCGCATCCAGAACCTCTCGTACGGGCCAGCGGGTATTGACCGGTACCAGTGTGTCCCGCAGTTCATCGTCAGGGGCGTGCAGACTCACGGCCAGGTTCAGCGGAAGTCCTTCGTCTGCCAGCCGGTCGATCGCCGGGACTAGACCGACTGTCGAGACGGTGATCCCGCGCGCCGACATGCCGAGCCCGTGCGGGGTCGGGGCGAGCATCCGGCGGACCGCGGTCAGGACCCGGTTGTAGTTGGCCAGCGGCTCCCCCATACCCATGAAGACGAGATTGGACAGCCGACCCGGTCCACCGGGCAGCTCCCCGGCACGCATCGCCTTGGCCGCCCAGACCACCTGGTCCACGATCTCCCCGGCCGACAGGTTGCGGGTCAACCCGCCCTGTCCGGTGGCACAGAACGGACACGCCATGCCGCAGCCGGCCTGACTGGACACGCACAGAGTGGCCCGGTCGGGGTAGCGCATCAGGACGCTCTCGATCAGGGTGCCGTCGAATGCCCGCCACAGCGTCTTACGGGTGGTGCCCCGATCGCCGAGCCGTTCGTTGACCGGCGTCAACAGGGCCGGCAAGAACTCGGCACGCAGACCGTCCCGGTCGCTGACGGGTACGTCGGTCAAATCCTGGCCGACCGGAGCCTGGAAGTAATGCCGGGACAACTGCTCCGCACGGTAGGCCGGGTGACCTGCCGCTACCACGGCCGCTCGGACTTGGTCGACGGTGAGGTCGGCGAGATGCCGCGGCGGCTTGGCTGCACGCGGCGGCGTCCACACGAGCGGCATGGGCAGGGAGGTTGCGGTCATGTCCTACCCATGATCCCATGCACAGCGCCGTGCACAGCCGCCCGTTGCCGGCACGGCAGACTGAGCCGGTGGACAGCCAGCCGGTCGGTGTCGGACCCTGGCCTGGAGTGGTCCCGGACGATCCGCGGCTGGACCCTGAGTTGCTCGTGCAAGGCGATCGGCGCAACGTCGTGGACCGCTACCGATACTGGTCGGTCGAGGCCATCGTGGCCGATCTCGACCGACGTCGGCATCCCTTCCACGTAGCGATCGAGAACTTCGCCCACGATCTGAATATCGGGACGGTCGTACGGACGGCGAACGCGTTCCTGGCCGCGGAGGTGCACATCGTCGGGCGGCGGCGTTGGAACCGCCGCGGCGCCATGGTCACCGACCGGTATCAGCACATTCGCCATCACCCGGACGCCGATGCGCTTGCGCACTGGGCCGCCCAGGCTCAGCTGCCGGTCGTGGCTGTCGACAACCTGCCGGGCGCGGTCGCGTTGGAGACCGCCGTACTGCCACGCGAATGCGTGCTGCTCTTCGGTCAGGAGGGTGGCGGGCTCAGCGAATCGGCCCGGTCATCGTCGGCGGTGGTCTGCTCGATCGCTCAGTTCGGCTCGACGCGGTCGATCAACGTCGGCGTCGCCTCGGGCATCGCCATGCACACCTGGATCCGGCAACACGCCGCACCCCCGCACTGATATTCCCGCCGGATCAGTTGATGACCGGCGGAACGAACGCGGTCAGCAGGAGATAGGCGACTGCGGCCGAGGGCAGGAGCGAGTCCATCCGATCCATCAGGCCGCCGTGTCCGGGCAGTAGAGAGCCCATGTCCTTGATGCCGAGATCGCGCTTGACGATCGATTCGCCGAGGTCCCCGAAAGTCGCGGTCACGGCGATGGCCGCGCCAAAGAGGATCCCCTGCCACCAGGCACCGTCCAGAGCCATCCCGACCATCAGGATGCCGGCGATCATGCAGGCCAAGACCGATCCGGCCAGTCCCTCCCACGACTTCTTCGGGCTGACCGTCGGCGACAGCGGGTGTTTACCGAACGAGACCCCGGCGACGTATCCCCCGACGTCGCTGCAGACCACGGCGATGATGAACACGACGATCCGGGTGGCACCATCGTCGGGGCGCAGCATCAGTACCGCGAAGCAGGCCAGCAACGGCACATACACAGTGATCAGTACCGCGGTGGACCCGTCGCGGAAGTATCCGACCGGGCCGTCCGACAGCCGCCACACCAGACCGGCCAACACCGTCAACATGGTGCTGACGGCCAGACCGCCCGGCCCGCTGAGCCAGGTCAGCGCAATCATCGCGACCGAGCCGAGCAGCAGCGGCACCAGCGGCGGCCGTACCCGGGCCGATCGCAGCGCTCGAGAGAGCTCCCACACGCTGATCAGCACGGCAGCCGACAGGATGGCGAGGAATGCCGGCCGGTAGACCACCAAGGAGGCGAAGATCGCGGCCGCCAACCCGACACCGACCGCGATCGCGACCGGGAGATTGCGGCCGGCCCGATTCGCGCCCGACCCTAGTCCGGGTGCCTCGGCGGGCCAGCGCGGCTGGTCGACAGGCAGCTGCGCGCTTCCCCGATTGTGTATCGACGTCGGGTGGGCGGGCCCGCCGTTGGTGGGATCGAGGACCGGCGCGAAACGCGCTGGACCGGATGGGACTCCTTCCGTCGTCGAATCGGACGGTGTCCTCGGTGTGCCAAGCCGGTCCTTGGGCTTCTCCTCGAGCACCGATCAGACCTCGAGTAGCTCGGCTTCCTTGGTCTTGACCGCCTCGTCGATCGTGCCGACGTGGGTCGAGGTGATGTCGTCCAGTTCCTTCTCGGCTCGATGTACGTCGTCCTCACCGACCTCGCCGTCCTTTTGCAGGCGCTCCAGTTCGTCCTTGGCCCGTCGCCGGATGTTGCGGACGGCCACCTTGCCGTCCTCACCTTTGGTACGGGCTACCTTGCCGAGGTCCCGTCGGCGTTCTTCGGTCAGTTGCGGGAAGACGATTCTCAGCATGGTGCCGTCACCTCCCGGGTTGACCCCGAGATCACTGTCGCGGATCGCCTTCTCGATCGCCGCCAGCTGGCTGATGTCGTAGGGCTTGATGATCGCCATCCGCGCCTCGGGGATGTTGATGGAGGCCATCTGCGGGATCGGGGTCTGCGCCCCGTAGTAGTCGACCAGGATCTTGCTGAACATCGACGGCGTCGCACGACCCGTGCGGAGCGTGCCGAGGTCCTCCCGCAACACCGACACCGCCTTGTCCATTCGGTCCTCGGCGTCGAGCAGTGTGTCGTCGATCACGCGGTCCTCCATCCTCGGCCAGTTGGCTCAGTCGGTCGGTCATCTCGACCGGTCGGCGGCTCCGGCGCAAACGTGCGTCACACCGGTGTGACGATCTGGGTGCCGATCTTCTCACCATCGACCGCCCGGGCGATGTTGCCGTCGACGTCCAAGCTGAACACGACTATGGGCAGTCCATTTGCCTGGCACAGGCTGATCGCCGCCGCATCGGCCACGGCCAGCCCGCGGGCTAGGACCTCGCCGTGGGTGATCGAGTCGAACCGGGATGCTCCGGGCACCTTCTGCGGGTCGGCGTCATAGACCCCGTCCACTCCGTTCTTGGCCAGCAGCAGCACCTCGCAGCCGATCTCCAGGGCGCGCTGGGCGGCCACCGTGTCGGTGGAGAAATACGGCATCCCGGCGCCGGCACCGAAGATGACGACCCGGCCCTTCTCCAGGTGCCGGATCGCTCGTAGCGGGATGTAGGGCTCGGCGACCTGACCCATCGTGATCGCGGTCTGCACCCGAGTGGCAACGCCTGCCTTCTCGCAGAAATCTTGCAGCGCAAGGCAATTCATCACCGTCCCTAGCATGCCCATGTAGTCGGCGCGGCCGCGATCCATCCCGCGCTGGGACAACTCGGCGCCGCGGAAGTAGTTTCCGCCGCCCACGACGATGGCCACTTGGACCCCGCCATTGGCGACCAGAGCCACCTGGCGGGCGATGTCGGCCACAACGTCGGGGTCGATGCCGACCTTGCCGCCACCGAGGGTCTCACCGGAGAGCTTGAGCAGGACCCGTCGATATCCCAGTGGCTGCATCGGTGGTTCCATGGCCGCGATCCTGCCCTACGGCTGTCCGACTTCGAACCGGGCGAACCGACGTACCGCAACTCCGGCCTCGGCGAGCACCGCCGCGACATCCCGCTTGGGGTCTGTGATCGATGCCTGCTCGAGGAGGACGAAGTCCTTGTAGAAGGCGCCAACCCGGCCGTCGATGATCCGGGACATGGCCTGCTCGGGCTTGCCTTCCTCGCGGGCGGTCTGCTCGGCGATCCGCTTCTCGGACTGGACGACCTCGGCGGGGACCTCGTCGCGAGTGAGGAACTTCGGCCGGCTCGCGGCCACCTGCATCGCTACGGACCTGGCCGTGTCCCCGTTCCCGCCCTCGTATTCGACCAGCACACCGATCGCCGGCGGAAGGTCGGTCGCCTTGCGGTGCAGATATGACGCGGTGGTCCCGTCGAAGACCGCGAACCGGGTGATCTCGAGCTTTTCCCCGATCTTGGCCGACTCGTCCTGCAGGGTCTGGGCAACCGTGCTTCCCTCAGCGTTGGACACAGCCAGCAGGGCCGGCACGTCGGACGGCGTTGCGGCGAGCACAACGTCGATCAGCCGACCAGCCAGTTCCTGGAAGCCGTCGTTCTTGGCCACGAAGTCGGTCTCGCAGTTGAGCTCGAGCATCGCGCCATCCTTGATCAGCACGAGACCGTTGGCCGCCGCGCGCTCGAGGCGCTTGCCGACGTCCTTGGCTCCCTTGATCCGGAGTAGTTCGACAGCTTTGTCGAAGTCGCCATCGGCCTCGGTGAGGGCGTTCTTGCACGCCATCATCCCTGACCCGGTCATGTCGCGCAGCCGCTTGACATCGGCAGCGGTGAAGCTGGGCATATCGGTGTCCTCCACTCTTGTTGCCTTTGGTGCTGCTCTCTCGATCAGCGCTCAGCGCGAACGCGGGTTGGTTGCCCGCCTACGCCTGCCGCCCTCGGTGGTTCGGTCTGGTTCGCCGGCTCGTCAGCTGGTCGCGGTTGGGGCCTGCTCGCCGTCGGCGTCCGGATCTGCCGAAGCTGCTGGAGCGTCTCCAGCCACTGAATCGGATGCCGGCCGCCTGCCCTCGAGCAGTTCTCGCTCCCATTCGGCCAGCGGTTCGTTGGCGCCGATCTCCGGGGCGTCCGGGCTGTCCGCGCCTTCACCGGCAGCACTCTGCGCCGCCTGGCGGGCCATCAAGCCATCGGCGACCGCGTCGGCCACGACCCGGGTGAGCAACGCCGCACTTCGGATCGCGTCGTCGTTGCCGGGGATCTTGTAGTCGACCTCGTCCGGGTCACAGTTGGTGTCGAGGACCGCCACCACCGGGATGCCCAGCTTGCGCGCTTCACCGACGGCGATGTGCTCCTTCTTGGTGTCCACGATCCAGACCACACTGGGAGTCTTTGCCATGTCCCTGATCCCGCCGAGACTGCGCTCGAGCTTTGCCTTCTCGCGGGACAGTCCGAGCGCTTCCTTCTTGCTCAGGGTCGCGGTCACGCCGGTCTGCTCCATCGTCTCCAGCTCCTTGAGTCGCTGTAGACGGCCGTGCACGGTCTGGAAGTTCGTGAGCATCCCGCCGAGCCAGCGCTGGTTCACGTACGGCATGCCGACCCGGTTGGCCTGCTCGGCGATGGCTTCCTGTGCCTGCTTCTTGGTGCCGACGAACAGCACCGTCCCGCCGTGCGCGACGGTCTGCTTGATGAAGTCGTAGGCATCGTCGATGTAGGTCAGCGTCTGCTGCAGGTCGATGATGTAGATGCCGTTGCGCTCGGTGAAGATGAACCGCTTCATCTTCGGGTTCCACCGGCGAGTCTGATGCCCGAAGTGGACGCCCGCATCCAGCAGGTTCTTCATACTGACGACAGCCACGGGCCGTCCTCTCGGTTCCAGGAGCCACCGCCCGCGGGAGGTTCCGGGGCGATGACACTCGGTTGTCGCGACGTTCCGGGTCGGAGCGTCGCCCTGGTGACCAAGGAGCCGCATCCACCCAACAGTGTCTGTAGACATTGCTGGGACCGAGAAGAGGCTGCCTCCCGTCGGGAGACGGGGAAGGTCACGCGAAGTCGATCCGCCACGAGGACTGACCGCTGAGTCGAGTGTACGGCGTCCCGTCCACAGGGGTCACGTACGGGTTCGCGCTGTCCACAGCTGGGTCTCACCCGGTTCGAAGCGCGGCCTCGGGCCTCAGGATCGGAAGGCGTGGGATCCACATTCGTCTGCCGATCGACGGTGCTGCTGTTGCTGGTCGCTTGGCTCTGGTGGGCTTCGCCGACCACGACCGCCTCGGCGGGGTCCTGGGT
>JALZIL010000173.1 GCA_030860305.1 Actinomycetota bacterium | reverse complement strand
GAGCAGGTCACCGTGCAGGTGACCGAAGACCGCCACGCCGGGTACTGCCGCGCCGATGCAGTCGAGATCCATCGGGCCGCCTCCGGCCGCGTGCCGCCCCCGTGTCCGGTCGCGGGGCCGGGCAAGTGCGGTGGCTGCGACTGGCAGCACGTCGATCACCGGGCCCAGCGCGCACTCAAGACCCACGTCCTTCGCGAGCAGTTGCTGCGACTCGGTGGGCTGGACGAGTCCGAGCTGCCGGTCGATCTGGCTGTCGAGGAGGTGCCCGGCGGGATCCTGCGCTGGCGCACCCGGGCGGGGTTCGCGGTCGACCGGCGTGGCCGGATTGGCATGCATCCGCACCGTTCGCACCGGGTCCTGCCGATCGCGGACTGCCCGATCACCGCGATCCCGGTACTGCAGAGTCGAGTCCTGAACCGCCGTTGGCCTGGCGCCGGCGGCATCGAGGTCGCGGCTGACTCCTACGGTCGCACTGCGGTGCGCCAACTCGACCGCCGCGGGCGGGTTCGATCCAGCGGTGGGGCCAAGAAGCTGCGGGAACAGGCAGCCGGTCGCACCTGGCAGGTCAGCAGCGGCGGGTTCTGGCAGGTCCATTCCGGTGCCGCTGACGTCCTGGTTGAGGCGGTACGCGCGGCCGGCGCGGTCCGCCCGGGGGAGCGGGTCCTGGACTTGTACGCCGGAGTCGGCCTGTTCGGTGGGGTGCTCGCCGAGGATGTCGGCCCGAACGGGTCCGTGCTCTGCGTCGAGTCCAGCAGTGCGGCAGTCGCCGACGCCGAGTTCAATCTGGCGTCCACGGCTTGGGCCACCGCCCGGGTCGGCCATGTGGATGCCGACCTCATCCGAGCCGAGGTTGAGAGCGACCGGCCGGATGTGATCGTGCTCGATCCGCCGCGTGCGGGTGCCGGGCGGGCCGTCTGCCAGGCGCTGGCCGAGTCCGGAGCGCGCGTGGTCTACGTCGCGTGCGATCCCGCCGCGTTGGCTCGCGATGTTGCAACCCTGCGGGACGTCGGATATCGGTTGGCTGGGCTACGGGCCCTCGACCTCTTCCCGATGACCCATCATCTCGAGGCGGTCGCGCTGCTGTTGCCCGGCTGAGCGGTCAGCCGATCCCAGAGCCGTAGCGCAGGTCACCTGCGACCAGGGTGGCCAGGCACCGACCCGCGCCCTCGGCCACGATCGCCGCGTACGGATCGTCAGACGGAACATCAAAGATGGCCAGGTCCGCCCGGGCACCCGCTTCGAGTAGCCCGATGTCATTGCGCCCTAAGGCTTTACCGCCACCATGAGTGATAGCCTCGACCAACCAGCGGTCCAGACCGCCCTCAGTCGATCCCTGGGACAGGGCCAGCGCGCGTACCGCCCGTACCTCTTCCAGCAGATCGAGGGACGGTGACGAACTCAGTGAATCGGTACCGATGCCCACCGCGTTGCCCTCCGCTCGGTAGGCCGCAACCGGTGCCTGGCCGCAGTCCAGCCGCTCGTTGGAGCGCGGGCACAAGGCCACCGCCGTGCCCCGTTCTCGAAGCAGCGCCCGGTCTGCGGCATCGGCGTGTACGCCGTGGGCGATGTGCGAATCCGTGCCGAGCAGTCGGACACTGTCCAACTCGGCGATCGGCGTACGACCGGAGCCGCCGTCGAGCAGGGCCAGTCCCAAGCCGCCGATCGTGGCCCAGTCGGCGAACATGCCCGTGCCGTCGGCGACAAAGGCCACCTCGTCGGACTGCTCGGCACCGTGCGGGTGCAGCCGGATACCGCGGTCCCGGGCGATGTTGGCCAGATCGGCAAGTACGGGGGTGTCCAGGGTGTAGGGCGAGTGCGGGCTGATCCCGATTCCGGACGGTGGGGCAGCGTCCAGGGTGGCCAGGAAGTCCGGCCGGATCTCGGCCCACCGCGGTCCATCGGCCAGCACCACCTCGAAGTAGGACACTCCGGCCAGTCCGGCGTCGAACTGGGCGCTCAATGCAGCCGCACCGGTCACCACATCAGCGGCTGCGGTCGTGCCGGTGGCCAGCATCGAGGCGATGCCCTGCTCGGCCGATGCCCGCCACTGCTCGGGCGTTGTCGCCGCGATGATCGGTGGCATGTCCTGTATCCACACCGGGAAGGGCTTGCTGTTGTCGTACAGGTGGGCGGCGTGGCAGTAGTTCAGGTGTGTGTGGGCGTTGACCAGGCCGGGCATGAGCACACCGTCCCAATGGGTATGGCCAGCCTGGGGATATCTCGCGATCAGCTCCGCTCGAGTGCCAACCCCGAGGATGTGCCCTTTCTGGACGGCCAGCGCGCCGTCGAAGATAGCTGCTGCGGTGATCGGAAGCACGACAGTGGCCGAATGTAGCGCGATCGGTGAGGTCACCTGGTGGACGCTAACCGGTCACCGTCATGACCGCGGTTCTGGCACAACGGGTCACTAACCACGATCTTTGTGGGATTCCAGTCATTCGTCGCAGTGCACCGGCAACCCCAGCCGATCACTCGGGATGCCGATCAAGCGTTGGGCCGAGAGACCCACTGACCGGCTACGGGTCCGGTCACGACCTGGGCCGTGGCTCACCAGTCGGCGACGAGGTCGGGGAGGTCGGCGAGGCGCTGGATCACCGCGTCGGGATGCACGTCGACCGGCACCTGCTGCGCGGCCGGGATGTCGGAGTGCGGCACGAGCACCGCACGCATCCCCGCAGCCTTCGCCCCGCTGATGTCGTCGTATGGCCGGTCACCCACGTAGACGCACCGGGAGGCGTCGGTGGCTCCGATTGCAATCACCGCAGCCTCGAACGCGGCCCGGTGCGGTTTGGTCCACAGCAGGTCGCTGCTCCAGATGCAGGCATCGAACAGCTCCAGGACGCCATCTCGACGCAGCCACTCTTCATGCCAGGCCGCCGGCCAAATAGT
>JALZIL010000132.1 GCA_030860305.1 Actinomycetota bacterium | reverse complement strand
CGAGTGTCTCGTTCTCGAAGATCACCGTTCTGTCGGAGTACCGGCTGACCTCGGCTGCCAACTGGGTCAGGCTGAGCGACTCTGGTCCGGTCAGCTCATAGACCGAGCCGTCATGGCCGGGTTCGGTGAGCATCGTCAGCAGCGCGTCGGCGACGTCGTCACGCGACACCGGTGCCAGTCGGCCTTTCCCGGCAGGACCGCGGATCCCCCCCTCCGGGCCCCCGAGGATCGGGACCAGGTCCAGGTAGAGATTCTGCCGCGAGAAAGTGAACGGGAGCCCGCTCGCGCGTAGTTACTCCTCGGTGCCGAAGTGGTCGCGGGCGAAGGTGGATGTGGCGTCGGCTGCCGCACTGATGATGGAGAGGTAGACCACCCGCCCCACGCCTGCCACGCCCGCAGCGTCGGTGCTCGCGACGCGTCGCGCACGATCATGCGCTGCCGGTGCCCGGCCCGGTCGAGTCGCCGGGCCAGGCGACCTCCGACCTCACCCGTCGCTCCGGTCAGGCCGATCACTGACCCAACGTACCGGCGTCCAGCCCGGCGGGATGGGTCAGTCGTCGCTGTCGGTGAGCAGGTCCTCGATGGTTGCCAGCACCGTACGGATCGGAACGCCCGTGCCGCCCTTGGGGTTGTAGCCCCAGGCTTTGCCGTTGTTGAACGCCGGACCGGCGATGTCGATGTGCGCCCACTCGGTGCCGTCGGGGACGAACTCGGACAGGAAGTGGCCGCCGACGAGCATTCCGCCGAGCCGGTCGATGTTCGCGTTGATCAAATCGGCGACGGAGGAGTCCAAGCCCTTGCGCAGTTCCGGCGGCATCGGCATCGCCCACATGGACTCGCCACTTCGCTCACTGGCGGCGATGACCCTCCCACGCAAATCGTCGCTTCCCATCACGCCGGCCGTCCGGGCGCCCAGCGCAATTCGAGCCGCGCCGGTCAGCGTGGAGGTCTCGATCAGCCAGTCCGGTGCGTCCTCGCAGGCCCGCGCGATCGCGTCGGCCAGGACGACACGACCCTCGGCGTCGGTGTTGGTGATCTCCGCCGTCTTGCCGTTGCGGAAGGTGATCACGTCGGCCGGGCGGTAGGCGGTGCCGCTTGGCAGGTTCTCGGCCATCGGGATCGTGGCGATCAGCTCTACCGGAAGCCCCAACTCAGCGATCAGGCAGGCCGTGGCCACCATCGCTGCGGCACCGGCCATGTCGGACTTCATCTCGTCCATGTGGGCCGCGGGCTTGATGGAGATGCCGCCGGAGTCGAAGGTGATGCCCTTGCCGACCAGGGCGATCTTGCAGACTGCCTTGCGGGCTGGTGTGTAGTGCATCCGTACGAGCCGCGGCTTGCGGTCCGACCCGGACCCGACGGCCAGCAGCCCGCCGTAGCGACCCTTGGCCAGCGCTTTCTCGTTCAGGATCTCGATCCTGAGTCCAGCTGCCTTTCCGGCCACCTCGGCCCGACGGGCGAACTCGGCGGGATAGAGATCGTTGGGCGGGGCATTGACCAGGTCGCGGGTGAAGGCAACCGCGGTGGCCACGGCCTGAATTCGACGCAACTCGGCCTTGACGGCGCGATCCTTGGCGTCTGGAACGAGCAGGTCGACCCGCTGCGGAGGAATGTCGCGGGCAGGCGGGGTCTTCGACTTGTACGTCAGGTAGCGGTAGGCCCCCAGCAGCGCCCCCTCGCCGGCGGCCCGGATCCGGCCGAGGGAGTCGTCGCCGGCATCGGGTGCGTAGGCCAGGGCGTTGAGTACGTTGCGTCGCCCGCTCAGCGCGCGTACGGCCGACCCGGCGGCGCGGCGGATGCTCTCGGTCGAATACCGGCCACCCGCATCCGGTTCACCGAGCCCGACCGCGGCGATGACCGGGAAGGGGCCGGTCCCGAGAGTGGTGATCCGGGTGACCTCTCCCTCGGCACCGGAGGCCGACAGCACCTTCAGCGCATCCGGCAGTTTGCCGTCCAACAACTCGTCGAGTGCCTGTGCACCCGGGGTCAGCAGAGGACGCGTCTTGCCCTTGCCGATCCCGACGATGATGGCGTCGGCAGTGAGCGAGGCCAGGGCTTCGTCGGTGGCGTGCAGTGTGGGCATCGCAGGATGCTATCCGGACGGTACCGCCTCGATGCATCGCCGCCGGACGGCTGGGCCGGCCGCTAGCGTGTCTGGCCATGACCGCGCAGCGCTCCCCGCTCCATGACCGGCATGAGGCACTCGGCGCGAAATGGGCGGACTTCGGCGGGTGGACGATGCCGGTCGAGTACCCCCGCGACGGCGGTGGGGTGCTGGCCGAGCACCTGGCCGTACGTACGGCCGTGGGCATCTTCGACGTCTCGCATCTGGGCAAGGCCACGGTGTCGGGACCGGGAGCCGCCGCCTTCCTCAACTCCTGTCTGAGCAACGACCTCGACCGGATCGGACCTGG
>JALZIL010000092.1 GCA_030860305.1 Actinomycetota bacterium | reverse complement strand
GATCGCCCGTGAGTCCCGAGGCTTCACCGCTCGCCACGTTGGACACCTGCGCATACTCGGGCATGCTGCCGGGTCGCTGTTCATCCGCTCCTACGAGCGCGGCGAGCGAGTCCACCTGGCGATGCTGTCCAGGGGATACACCGGACGGCTGCCTGTGATGGAGCAGCCTCGGGTTGCGGCCTCGGTGTGGGTCCGAGCGCTCGCGGTCCCAGCCGCCGCGTTGGCCGTGTTGCTGGGCAGTTGGCTGCTGTCATGACCGACTCCCCGACGGACCCCGAGACGGCGCCGAGTCTGGCGATGGTCGGTGTGGCCTACGCCTACCCCGATGGACACCAAGCCCTGTTCGGGGTCGATCTGCAGATCGAACGCGGCGAGCGAGTGGCGCTGTTGGGACCGAACGGCGCTGGAAAGACCACCCTGGTCCTGCACCTGAACGGCATCCTCACTGCTGGTGCCGGAACCGTGCGGGTAGGTGGGCTCGAGGTCGCCAAGCGACACCTGACCGAGATCCGGCGCCGGGTCGGGATCGTCTTCCAGGATCCCGACGACCAGTTGTTCATGCCCACGGTGCGAGAGGACGTCGCCTTCGGTCCGGCGAACCTGGGCCTGCGCGGAGCGGAACTGGCCACCCGCGTGGAGGCCGCCCTCGATGCGGTTGGCATGGCCGAGTTCGCTGACCGTCCACCACATCATCTGTCCTTCGGCCAGCGCCGCCGAGTGGCCGTTGCCACGGTGCTGTCGATGGAGCCCGAGATCTTGGTCCTGGACGAGCCCTCTTCCAACCTCGATCCAGCCAGCCGCCGAGAGCTGGCCGAGATCCTGACCGGCTTGCCGATCACCTTGCTGATGGTCACCCATGACCTGCCCTATGCCGCACAGCTGTGCACGCGCTCGGTCATCCTCGACGAAGGGACGATCGTGGCTGATCGGGCCACGTGGGACCTGCTGAAGGACGCCGACATCCTGTCCCGGCACCGACTTGAGTTGCCGTTCGGCTTCGATCCGCTGGCCGCGAGCGCCGCGATGCAGTAGGCATGACTTGATGCCTTCCCTCGTTCTCGGACCGCTGCTGCGCCATGTCGACAGGACCTCGGCCACTATCTGGGTGGAAACCGACGCGGCGTGCCGGGTCACCGTCACGACCGGCAAGTCCTCGCCCTTGGGCCAGACCAAGACCTTCCACGTCGGCGGCCATCACTACGCGCTCGTCGTCGTCGAGGGCCTGCAACCCGGCAGTACCACGCCGTACGAGGTGCACCTGGGCGACACGCTCGTCTGGCCACCCGCTGATTCCACCCGCCCACCGAGCCGGATCCGCACCGCCGGCGGCTCTGATGCCTTCTCGGTGGTGTTCGGGTCCTGCCGTTACGCCACCCCGTTGGCGATAACCAACGCGGAGCAGGAGGACTTCCCGCCGGACGCGCTTGACAGCTATTCGATCAAGATCGCCGCCCTTCCCGAGGAGAAGTGGCCCGACGCTCTGGTATTGCTCGGCGATCAGGTCTACGCCGACGAAACGACCGAGTCGACGAAGAAGTACCTCGCCTCGCGCCGGGATCTCGACAAGCCGCCGCACGACCAGTTGGCGAATTTCGAGGAGTTCACCTACATCTACCACCAGTCCTGGACCGATCCGGACATCCGCTGGCTGCTCTCCACGATTCCGTCCTCGATGATCTTCGACGACCACGATGTGATCGACGACTGGAACACCTCAGCGGCGTGGCGTACGACGATCAACGCCACCGACTGGTGGGCCGACCGAGTCGCCGGGGCCCTGGGCAGCTACTGGATCTATCAGCATATCGGCAACCTGGCTCCCGACGAGCTTCGCGCAGACTCGATCTTCGATCAGATCACCAGTACGGACGACGGGTATGACGCGCTGCGCGAGATGGCACTGGAGGCCGACCGGAACCCGTCCTCGATCCGCTGGAGCTATCGCCGCAAGTGGCATACCGTCCGGCTGGTCATGATCGACTCGCGCGCGGCCCGGTCGCTGCAGGAGGACAGTCGCGCGATGCTCGACGACGAGGAGTTCTCCTGGGTCGAACAGACGCTGGTCGAGGCCGGCAACGACGGTATCGAGCATGTTCTCGTCGGTAGCTCACTTCCGTGGCTCATGCCGCCGGCGATCCATGACCTGGAGGGCTGGAACGCCGAACTCGCCCGACGCTTCCATGGCCGCCGGATCGGCCGCTGGGCCGAGAAGGTCCGGCAGGGCGCCGATCTCGAACATTGGGCCGCCTTCCGCGACTCCTTCGACCGGCTGGGTGCGGCTCTGGAATCACTGGGTCGCGGCGATCACGGTGAGCACGGTAAGGCTCCGAGCAGCCTGTTGGTGCTCTCCGGCGACGTTCACCATGCCTACGTCGCAGAGGTCGTCGAACCCAAGGACATCACCAGCCGGATCTACCAACTCACCTGCTCACCGGTGCACAACGAGGTTCCGCACCCAATGGTGCAGACCTTCAAGATCGGCTGGAGCAAGCCTGCTATCGCGATCACGGCGGCCCTGCGACGGCTGGCCAGGGTTCCGAAGACCCGACTGCGCTGGCGCAAACGATCTGGCCCATTCTTCGGCAACGAACTAGCTGTCCTGACTCTCGACGGCACCCGCGCACAGGTGCGCTTCGAGAAGGCCGAAACCGGCGAGGACGGTAAGCCCATGCTGCGCACCGTCTTCGACGGCCGGCTCACCTGAGGCCTCAGCTCTCGGGCATCCAGACCTCGAAACGTCTGGCTCTTGAGGGTGCCGACCGAGCACCCGAGTACCCGTGCCGTCTCGACCTCGGAGAGATCCTCGTAGAAGCGCAGGACCAAGACGGCACGCATTCGTGCAGGCAGCCTGAGGACGTGCCGCCAAATATGCAGTTGCTCCAATTTTGACCGCAGCTGCCGGCGCGGACTCGACACCGTTCACGCCGAATAGCTGATCGAAGCCGTCGGAAGCGACCGGAGCGATCCGGTGCAGCAGCCCGAACAGGTAGTCCTGATCAGCTGGCGACATCGAGCCGGTGAGCACGTTGGCATAGAACTTCACGACGTCGTGTGCAGTGATCATGGTGTACCCCAGTACTGCGGGTTCTCCGGAGGCTCTGATTCGGTCAGCTCGTGCCGGCTCAGTGCCGCCATGATGAGAGCGACGCCGCCGAACTCGCTGTACAGACTGGAGGCCGAAGCATGTCGGAGTCCATCAGCATGGTCTCCATCCGGCTCAGCTCCGACGAACCCAGCTCCACCTCGTCGAGCGAGGCGCGATAGAGCAGTTCCTCCGCGATGAGGACTTTGACCACCGAGGCTGACCCAACAGCGGTGTGCGCGTGCGAGCCGTTGTCGAGGTAGTGGCTCGAATGAGTTCCTGCTGCCCTGAGTGTCAGTGAATGACACATCTGGGCCGGCTTGCGCTTCAGGACAGCAGGGCGTCGGTGAAGGTCACCGGATCGAATGGTGCCAGGTCGTCTGGACCCTCCCCCAGGCCGATCAGCTTGACCGGGAGACCGAGTTCCCGCTGGACGGCGATCACGATGCCGCCCTTGGCCGTACCGTCCAACTTGGTCAGGACGACGCCCGAGATCTCCACCATCTCGGTGAACACCCGCGCCTGCACCACGCCGTTCTGACCCGTAGTGGCATCCAGCACGAGCAACGTCTCGGCCACCGGGCCCCGTTTCTCCAGCACCCGCTTGACCTTGCGGAGCTCGTCCATCAGCCCCGCCTTCGTGTGCAACCGGCCAGCGGTGTCCACGACGACCACGTCGACTCCGGCCTCGGCACCCTGCCTGACCGCATCGAAGGCGACCGAGGCGGGATCGCCGCCCTCGGGACCGCGGACGGTGCGTACGCCGACCCGCTCGCCCCAGGTGGTCAGCTGCTCGACCGCGGCCGCGCGAAACGTGTCGGCAGCTCCCAGGAGCACGCTGCGGCCCTCCCCCACCAGGACCCGGGCGATCTTGCCGCAGGTCGTGGTCTTGCCGGACCCGTTGACCCCGACAACCAGGACCACGGCCGGGTGTCCATCGACCGATGCCAGCCGCAGCTCTCGATCGGCATCGGGATCTAGGGCGTTGACCAGTTCGACCGTGAGCAACTCCCGCAGCTCGTCGGCGGAGGCAGCACCGATGACCCGGGTCTGAGTACGCAGCCGATCCACGATCTCGGTGGTCGCGGCCACCCCGACGTCCGCGCCGAGCAGAGTGGCCTCGATCTCCTCCCAGTCGTCCTCGGTGAGCCGTTCCCGGGACAGCACCGAGAGCAGGCCCCGTCCGAGCGAGGACTGCGATCGGGCCAGCCTCGACCGCAACCGAAACATCCGGCTGGCCGACGGTTCTGGCATCTCGACCGGAACGGCGACTGTGCTCGGTCTCGGGGCGATGTCGATCGAGTCGCCGTCCGGCCGGGTGGGTGGGCGCTCGAGCGTGGTGGTTCCAGAGCCGGCCGCGGTGCTGCGCGCGGCCGGGGGGTCGGCGAGGCGGGTGGTCTGTCGACCCCGGCTGACCAGAAAGCCCGCGAGTACCACGACGAGCAGAACGAGCACGACGATCCCGATGACGACGATGTCCACGCACCGAGTGTGTCAAAACGGGTGCCGCTCACATGCCCTGCATCCCGTGCTCAACAGCCTGGGTAGCGTCGCAGCGCGTGGAGTGGATCGAGGCACTGGCGATCTTCACCGCCGGGATGGCCGCGGGGACGATCAACACCCTCGTGGGGTCGGGAACCCTGATCACCTTTCCCACCCTCCTCGCCTTTGGCTACGCGCCGGTGACGGCGAACATCTCGAACAACATCGGCCTGGTGCCGGGCGGCGTGTCCGGAAGCTTCGGTTACCGGGAGGAACTGAGCGGGCAGCGCGGGCGGATCTTGCGGCTCGGGCCCATGTCGCTGCTCGGTTCGATCACCGGAGCGGTGCTCCTCCTCGTGCTCCCGGACGAAGCCTTCACAACGATCGTGCCGGTCCTGTTGGGGATCTCCCTGGTGCTGGTCATCATCCAGCCTTGGATGCAGCGCAAGCTCCAAGCGCGTCGGGAACGGGACGGCGGATCAGAGCCCGGCCGGGGGCACGGCGTCCTGGTGGCTGCCAGTACGTACGCCGCGGGAGTTTACGGAGGCTATTTCGGTGCGGCGCAAGGAGTTCTGCTGATCGGGCTGCTCGGCATCCTGCTGCCAGAGCCACTGCAACGACTCAATGCGCTCAAGAATGTGCTGTCCCTCGTCGTCAACTCGGTGGCCGCCGTGACCTTTGCGATCCTGGCCTTCGGCAGGATCGACTGGGCGGTCGTGGGGCTGATCGCCGGTGGTTCGCTGCTGGGTGGTTTTCTGGGTGCCGGGGTCGGCCGCCGGCTGCCGTCGGTGGTGCTACGGGCCCTGATCGTCGTCGTCGGAGTGGTCGCGATCTGGCGGATCCTGACCTCCTGAGCCGAGGCGTGGCAGTCGAACGCTCGCACTACCGTTGTCCGGTGACCATCGGACTTCGGTTGGCGGCGTACAACATCGCCCACGGCCGCGGGCTGGACCACCAAGTCGACCTCGACCGTACGGCCGCGGTGATCCGGCGGATGGCCGCGCACGTCGTGTGCCTGCAGGAGGTCGACCGGCACTTCGGGGAGCGCAGTCACCACCTCGACCAGGCCCTGGAACTATCCCGTGCGCTGGACATGCAGGTGGTCTTCGGAGCGAGCGTCACGCGCTCGACCCGCGGCGGACGGACCCGTGAGTACGGCAACGCGATCCTGTCCCGCCTGCCGATCCTCACCCATGACCTGCACCCATTGCCCGGCCGCCGCGGTGAGGAGCCGCGCAGCGCCCAACGTGTGCTCGTCGAGCTGGACGCAGGCGCGCTATGGGTGATCAACACCCACCTCACCCACAAGAGCCCGCAGGATCGTGCCGTCCAGGCGCTGGCCGTGCGCGAGTTGGTCGCCGAGGGAATGGGTGCGGCGGTGATCGCCGGTGACTTCAACGCCGACAACGACGCGCCGGAACTGGCCGCCCTGACGGATCTCCGCGATGCGTGGACCGAATCCGGTCAGGGGGACGGTCGCACCCATCCGGCACATCGACCGAATCGGCGTCTGGATCATGTCCTGTGTTCGGCCGGGGTCATCGCCTCGTCCTCGCAGGTGATGCGCAGTGACGCCTCCGACCACCTGCCCCTGATCGTCGATCTGCTCATCTGAGCCGCCCCGTGAAGTGACTCTCTCCGGAGAAAGTCACTTCTGCGGCGCTCCCGACCGCACTTAATCCGGAGAAAGTGCCCTCAGGCGTCGGCGTTGGGGTGAGCCGCCTATGCCGAGGTCAGCTCCCGGATTCGCTGGCTGATCACCGTGGTGATCCCGTCCCCACGCATGCTCACCCCGTAGAGGGTGTCGGCGATCTCCATGGTCTTCTTCTGGTGGGTGATCACTATCAACTGGCTGGAATCCCGGAGTGCCTCGATCAGTCCGAGCAGGCGTCCGAGGTTGATATCGTCCAGTGCGGCCTCGACCTCGTCGAGAATGTAGAACGGCGAGGGTCTGGCCCGGAAGATCGCCACCAGCAACGCCACCGCGGTCAGCGAACGCTCTCCACCGGACAGCAGCGAGAGCCGCTTTACCTTCTTGCCCGGTGGCCGGGCTTCGACCTCGACGCCGGTGGTCAGCAGATCATCCGGATCGGTGAGGAACAATCGTCCTTCGCCACCGGGAAACAGCATCGAGAAGACCTTCTCGAACTCCCGTGCCACATCGACGAAGGCGTCGGCAAAAACAGCCAGGATCCGGCTGTCGACCTCACGGATGACCGAGAGCAGGTCGCGTTTGGTGTTCTTCAGGTCCTCGAGCTGGGTCGCCAAAAAGGCGTGGCGCTCCTCCAGGGCGGCGAACTCTTCCAGGGCAAGCGGATTTACTCTGCCGAGCAGCGCCAGGTCACGTTCAGCACGAGAGGCGCGCCGCTCCTGGCTCAGGCGGTCGTAGGGAATGGCGCCGGGTTGCTCCAATCCTTGCGCCTGTGCAGCTGCCAGATCGGCCAGCGACGGCGGCACGAGCGCGCTGGGGGCGTATTCGCGGATCAGGATGTCGACATCCGCGCCGTACTCCTGGGCGGCCCGGTCCTCCAGCGCCTCGATCCGCAACCGCTGCTCGGCCCTGGCCACCTCGTCGCGGTGGACCTCGTCGGTGAGCCGGTCGAGGTCCGCGGTCAGTTCCCGGACCCGTGACCGAACCCCGAGTAGCTCGCCCTCCGTGCTGGACTTCTGCGCGGACAATCCATCCCGCTGCGCCTGTGCACGTTCCAACGAGGCGTTCACGTGCGCGATCGTCTGTTCCGCCGCGATGTGCACCTGTCCGGCGATGGCTGCCGCCCGCTGTCGGGCCGCGACGGCTGCCTCCTGTCGCATCCGGCTGGCCCGCTCCTGGTCGGCGGCCCGGTGTAACGACTCAGCACGGCTGCCCAGCGCGCGAACGCGTTCCTCGGTGGTGCGTACGGCGAGCCGCAGTTCCATCTCCTCCTGTCGCGCGCGGGCGACGGCTCGCTGCAACTCGTCGCGGTCGGCGGTGGACGGCTCGTCGGCCGACGGGGCGATCTGGGCTGCCTGCCACCGTTCTTCGAGCGCGGCCAGGCCCTCCAGATCGGCATCCCGGGCGCGCTGGACAGCCTCGCGCGACTGCTCGAGCCGAGTCGCCTCCGCTGCCGCCGACCGTGCCGCGGCACCCAGGTCACCCAGTCGCTGCGCCACTGCGGAATGCGCCGCATCCGACTCGTGCAGTGCGGCCAGGGCACTCTCCACGGCGGCCGAGCGCTGCGCTGCGAGGCGGCGGGTTGCCTCCAGGTCGGCCTGCAACCGGCTGCTGCGAGCTTGGGCGGCGGCATGCTCGCGCTGGGCGTCCTCGAGTGCGGCTTGGACCTCGATCGCGCTGGGCGCGCTGACCGATCCCCCGTAGGACCACTGCGCCCCGAGCAGGTCCCCCTCGGCGGTTACCACGCGCAGCCGCGGGTGGCTCTCGACCAGCCGTACTGCTGCATCGATGCCGTCAACGACTGCCACCCGGTCCAAGACCCCAGCCAAGGCGGCGGACAGCTCAGCCGGACCGTTCACCAGCTCGCGGACCCAGCGGGCACCATCGGGCAGGGGGGGCCACGAGGCGGCCGGAGCCACCTGCTCCAAGGCACGAGCGGCTGCGGGTTGCGTGGTACCGCTCGACAGTTCCGCACTGCCGACGAGGACCCCGGAGCGGCCCGCGTCATGAGCACGCAGGTACCCCAACGCGGCCGCGGCATCGCGTGGAGTCCGTACTGCGATGGCGTCCGCGATCGGACCGAGCGCCGCGGCCACCGCGACCTCGTAACCGGCTTCGACCCGCAGTAGCGCCGACAGCGACCCCAGCAGGCCGGGAATCTCCTGCCTGGCGGTCAGGAGGGCACCGGCACCGTCCTTGCGGTGCAGCCCTTCGGCCAGCGCTTCCGCCCGAGCGCGCCAGGCGTCTCGCTGACGCTCGGCTTCGCGCTCGGCGTCGCTGAGCTGGGACACCTCGGTGGCGGCAGCCTCGTAATGGGCCACTGCGGCCTCGTGACGTGCATCGAGGCTCTGCTCGGAAGTCCCGAGCTCACCGATCTCGCTCTCCACGGCCTGAAATTGGGCCGCGGCCCGCTCCGCGCGGGTACGGGCATCGCCCACGGCTCCGGTGAGCCGGCTGATCTCCTCTTCGGCTGCGCCGGCCCGACTCCGGACGGCCTGCAAGTCCCCGGCCAGACGGGCGAGGCCTTCTCGGCGGTCTGCCTGAGCTCGGGCGACCCGCACGAGTTCGTCCTCGGCCCGGCGCAGTTGCTCCTCCAACTCGGCCCGACCGCCCAGTGCACCGCTCAGACGTTCCCGCTCGCCGATCAGATGCCCGTCGAGCTCCCCGCGTTGCTCCTCCGCGGCCACTGCCTCCGCCTTGAGCGCTTCGGGGTCCCGGCCGGGCGGCGGCTCAGGCAGCGCTGCGGACAGGTGCCGGGCCCGCTCAGCGGCCAACTGGTGTGTGCTGCGCAATCGCTCGCCCAGAGCCGAGAGCCGATACCAGACCTCTTGGGAGCCGACCAGAGCCGGGTTGATCCGGGCCAGGGCGCTCTCGAGTTCGGCCTCGCGGGCGTTGCTGGCACGCAACTGCGTGTCGACCTCGGACCGGCGTCCGCGGATGAGCTCCTCATCAGCCAGTTCCTTGTCCAGCGCGTCACGCAGGGTGACCAGGTCGTCGGCAAGTAGGCGAAGCCTGGCATCGCGCAGATCGGCCTGTACCGACTGGGCCCGCCGAGCCACCTCTGCCTGGCGGCCCAGCGGCTTGAGCTGACGACGCAGTTCCTCGGTCAGATCCCCCACCCGGTCGAGATTGACCTGCATGGCATCGAGCTTGCGAATCGCCTTTTCTTTGCGTTTGCGATGTTTCAAGACACCGGCGGCCTCTTCGATGAACCCACGGCGCTCCTCGGGACGGGCCGCGAGAACCGCATCGAGCTGGCCTTGGCCGACGATGATGTGCATCTCGCGGCCGATACCGGAGTCGGAGAGCAGTTCTTGGATATCGAGCAGCCGGCAGGACGACCCGTTGATCTCGTACTCGCTCTCTCCGGAGCGATACATCCGGCGAGTGATCGAGACCTCGCTGTAGTCGATCGGCAGCGCACCATCGGTGTTGTCGATCGTGAGGGTCACCTCGGCGCGGCCCAGCGGTGCGCGGCCGACCGTACCGGCGAAGATGACGTCTTCCATCTTTCCGCCGCGCAGGCTCTTGGCCCCCTGCTCGCCGAGCACCCACAAGATGGCATCGACGACATTCGACTTACCGGACCCGTTCGGACCGACCACGGCGTTCATGCCCGGTTCGAATCGCAGGGTGGTCGAGGACGCGAAGGACTTGAAGCCCTTCAGCGTGAGACTGGAAAGGTGCACGCGGCTCCAGAGCGGGTCGGGAAAGAACACCTCTGGCCGACACGGCGCCTGAGCGCAGTGGGGGAAGGGCCGTACAGGAGGCTAACCGAGCCGTTGCCCGGGTGGGTGACCGGCGCGCCGTTCAGGGGCCGCGCAAGCGCGCGGGCCAGGCCTCACGCAGCAGACCTCGTCGGCCTGCGCTCAGGCTGGAACCGGCTCCGCGGGTGCCGAGGCCGCAGCTGCCAGCCGGCGCAGCCCGTCGCCGAGCAGAAGGTCGCGCTCCTCGCGCAGATCGGCCACTTCCACCTCGAGAGCCCGGACCCGGCGACGCAGGATCACCGTTTCCTCGAGGAGCAGCGACGATGGGGTGGCAACGTGACCCAGGAGGGCCTTGGCCATGTGAATATCCTCCGCTTGCACGTGGGAAGCCCGCGGGATTGCTCGCGGGCGACTGTTCTTCAACAGACCACTAGGGTGACACTCGGCCACGCTGCGGTCAACGGCTGCCTGCCTCCCTCGGTTCCGGCGTGCGGTGAGGCCGGTCATAGCCCGTCCGGTTCTGGGACACCACACCCACCGCCCGGCGTCGTGGTCTGGGCTGACAGCCGGGGCAGGAGAAGCTCGACCGGTTCATGAAGGACTCCCGGCGCATCGGCGTACCGCACCGGGCACAGGGCTGGTCCTGTCGTCCATAGGCATTCAAGGCGCGGGAGAAGTAGCCGCTCTCGCCGTTCACGTTGACGTAGAGCGAGTCGAAGCTGGTGCCGCCCTGTCCCAACGCCTCGATCATCACCTCGCGGATCGCAGTGACCAATACCCGGGCCTTTGTCACCGAGAGTCGATCGGTCGGTCGGCCACCATGGAGCCCCGCTCGCCACAGCGCCTCGTCGGCGTAGATGTTGCCAATCCCGCTGATCAGAGTCTGGTCGAGCAGTGCGCGCTTGATCTCGGTACGGCGCCGCCGGAGCCGGCTGATGAATACCGTCTCGTCGAACAGTGGATCGAGCGGGTCCCGTGCAATGTGGGTGAGACTGGGCGGCAAGCGGTCTGGAGTCTCGCCGGCGGGTTCGACCCACAGCCCGCCGAAGGTCCGCTGATCGACGAAGCGCAGGTCCGGCCCATCGTCGGTGAACCCGATCAGGACCCGCAGGTGCGGACCCTCTGGAACCGACCGTGGCACGACCAGGAGTTGACCGCTCATCCCGAGGTGGCCGAGCAGCACCTGGTCGTCGGACAACGGCAGCCAGAGGTACTTCCCTCGGCGAGCCGCGGCGCGCACCGTACGGCCGACCAATGCGGCCGCGAAGGCTTCCGGTCCACCGGGGAATCGGCGGATGGCACGCGGATGACGGGCCGATACCGAGCCGATCTCCCGATCCACAACCCAGCGAGCCAGCCCGGCTCGGACCACCTCGACCTCGGGCAGTTCAGGCATCGGGGTCGCTAGTCCGTGGTGCCGCGCAAAGCCGAAAGCTCCTGCCAGGCCTGCTCGGCGGCATGCTGCTCGGCGTCCTTCTTGCTCCGCCCGGCTCCGCTCCCGTAGCGCTGACCACCGAGCTCGACGTAGGCGGTGAACCGCTTCTCGTGGTCGGGGCCGTCGTGGACGACCCGGTAGGCCACCGTCCCGAGACTGAGCCGGGCGGTGAGTTCCTGCAGACTGGTCTTCCAGTCCAGCGCCGCTCCCTTGGTCGCTGCTTCGTCCAGCACGTCGGCGAAAAGCCGTTGCACCAGGGTGCTGACGGCGGGAAGGCCCTGGTCGATGTAGATGGCGCCCAGCAGAGCCTCGAAGGCGTCAGCCAGGATGCTGTCCTTGTCCGCGCCACCGGTGGCCCGCTCCCCCGCCCCCAGCAGGAGGGTCGCTCCCAGACCGTAGGGCCCAAGCCCACGGGCGAGTTCGGCCAGCGCGCGCATGTTGACCACCGACGCGCGGAGCTTGGCCAGCTGCCCCTCGGGCAGGGCCGGATTGGCCCGATAGAGGGTGTCGGTGATGATCAGTCCGAGCACAGAGTCCCCGAGGAACTCCAATCGCTCGTTGGTCGGCAACCCGCCGTGCTCGTAGGCGTAGGACCGGTGCGTCAGCGCCAGGTCGAGGATGTCTGCATCGATCTCGAGCCCGAGGGCGTCGAGCAGGGCGGACCGGCCTGGCTCAGCGACGTCCCCCGTTGGGTGGCTGACCGGGCGGTCCACCGCCGGATCGCTCACCGTGATCCCCCGTTCAGAACCGCAGGCGCTAGACCGACAGGACTTCGGTGCCCTTGTACTGACCGCAGTGCGGGCAGGCCTCGTGCGGGGGCTTGACCCGGCCGCATGCGCGGTTCGGGCATGGCGTCAGTGTGGGCGCAGTCGCCTTCCAGTTCGCCCGGCGTGAGCGGGTGTTGCTGCGGGACTGGCGGCGCTTCGGTACGGCCACGGATCAACGCTCCTTTGTCTCTGGTACGTCGGCATCGCTGCCGGTGCTGGTTGCGTACTGTGCCAGCGCCGCCCACCTCGGGTCGACGGTGGCGTGCTGATGGTCTGGTGGCAGGTCGTCCCACCGCTGGCCGCAGTCCACGCACAGTCCTGCGCAGTTCTCGCGACACAGTGGAGCAACCGGTAGAGCCAGGACCACGGTGTCGCGAACCAGCGGCTCGAGATCGATCGTGTCCCCGGTCAGTCGGCTGACCTCGTCCTCGTCGGTGGTCTCCGACGTGGCGCTGTCCGGATAGGCGAACAGCTCCACGACCTCGACCTCGACAACGTCCTGGATCGGGTCGAGGCAGCGCGAGCACTCCCCGACGACCGGGCCGGACACTGTCCCGGAGACGAGCACACCTTCGACCACGGATTCCATCCGCAGGTCGAGGGTCAACTCGTCGCCGGCTTGAACACCGATCACATCCAGACCAACCCCTTGTGCTGCGCGGACCGTACGGTGCACCGGAATCAACGAACCCGGACGGCGGCCCAACTCGCGGAGATCCACGACGAATGGGCTGCGCCGCTGGTTGTGCGCGTGGGAAATCATGGTCTTTGTCATAGCTGGGGTTGGCCGAGTCGGATCGGACCGTCGACAAGGATACCCGACTGTCTGTGACGGCGTGGTTGCGCCCGCCGAGCCTGCCTACTTCTGTCGGTTGGCGATCAAGGCGCGATAGGCCAGCCGGCGGACCGGCTCCGGAATGAGCCGATAGCCACCGCGTACCAGCAGATTACGTCCGTACTGAAGCGGAGTCGTGAAGCCGAGTCGGCGCAGCCGCCGCTGCAGGGCGAACTCCGAGCGGAGCAGACGGAGCCCCCCACGGCGGGCATACGCACCGGCCCCGACCCGATAGTTGACCAGCGGCGCGGCCAGATTCGCCGGTCGGGCGCCGGCCGCGATCATCCGGGCGAAGAGGAGGTAGTCCTCCATCAGCGGAAGATCTTGATAGCCGCCGGCGGCCTGCACCGCGCGGCGCCGATAGACCACAGTCGGATGATTGAACGGATCGTGAAAGCGGGCAGCGCGGGCGATCTGAGCCGGATCGGTCGGCGGAGTACGCGTACCCAGGACGTCAGCCGGGTCAGCCGGGTCGTGGACGAACTCCCGCAGGCCGGTACCGACGATGTCCGCGCCGGCCTCGAGAAGTGGCAGTTGCTCGGCGAAACGGGTCGGTTCGCTGACGTCGTCGGCATCCATCCGGGCCACCACGTCATACGAGCAGCGCGACAGGCCGGCGACCAGCGCCGGACCCAGTCCCACATTGTCGGCAAGCACGACGTGCACGACAGGTGCCGGCGAGGCCGCGGACAGCACCGCCAGGCAATCGGCCAACTCCGCGGGGATCGGTCCGTCCTGGACCACGACCACCTCGTCGGGGCGCCGGGTCTGCTCGTTGACGGTGCTGGTGAAGGCCTGCGCCAAGAAGTCCGGTCGATCGCCGGCATAGATCGCCATCAAGAGCGAAAACGCCTCGCCTGGCCCGCCGGCGGCCGTCCACCCGCCGTCGGCCGTCATCGCGGCTTCGGGGGTCGACGGGCGCAGCGGGAGTACCTCGGCCAGCCGTTCCCCGGATGAGCGCGGACCAGCACGGACACCGGCGACCAGGCCGCGTCTGGCCGCGCGCAACAACCGGGGCCGATCGGTCGAGCGGGCGAGGGTTCGCGTCCAACGTCGGAGTGTGGCGCCGGCGTAGAGCACCCGTTCGGCGGGATTGAGCCCAGTGCCGCGGCTGAACACCCAGATCTTGTTGCGGACCTCGAAGAAGAACCGGTCGCCAGGATCGGCATCGCTGCCCCCGAAGGTCTTCGTGTGGTGGTCCACGACGCTGGCGGGGAACAGCAGGCCGCGCTGCCCCCGCAGCAGACGGGTGGTGAACTCGAAGTCGTCGTTCCAGAGGAAGTAGTCGACCTCGGGAAGGCCGCGCTCGCGCAGGATCTCGGCCGAACACAGGATCGACACGAAAGACGCCGACCGGATCGGAGTGGCGCCGATCAGCTCTGCCGCGAGCCGCTCGGCCCGACTCGCGCCAGGCTTGCGGCGCGGAGTGTTCATCGGGTGATCCCGACCGTCGATCCAGACCACCCGGCTGGCCACGATCGCCGGGGCCGGACCCGGGTAGTGCCTGCGCGCCTCGAGCAGTGCCTGCAACGCGGTCGGGCGGGGGACGGTGTCATCGTCGAGCAGCCAGACCGCGTCGGGGACGTGCTCCAGGGCACGGACGATGCCGGCCGCGAAACCTCCTGCTCCGCCGATGTTCTCCGCAAGTCTGACCACCTCTATCCGACCGGCGAACCGGTCGGCCAGCATGGTCGCCGTCTCGTCGGTGGAGGCATTGTCGATGACGAGGATCTGATCCGGCACGCTGGTCTGGGCGAGGATCGCGCACAGCGATCTGGCCAGCAACTCGGCACGGTTCCAGGTCACGACCACCGCGACGACCCCTGACGGCGCGGGTTGGCTCACTCCGGCGCGGCGGCGGGGCGGCCGGGTCCCGCGGGTCTGCGAGCTCCGACATTGGCCCGCCCGTGTTCGACCGAGCGCAGCAGGTGGGACAACGTGGCTTCGAAGTCGGCGAGCTTGGCGTCCACGTAGCTGTCGACTTCCCGGCGCATGACGTCGGCCTCGGCGGCTGTTGCCGCTCCCAGTTCGTCGGCCCGGGACACCGCACTGCGGTAGATCTCGCTCTCGCTGATCAGCCGCTCCCGCTCGCTGTGACCCTGAGCGAGTAGTTCGTCGTGGTCCTGCTGCGCCTGGGCGATGACTTCGGCACGGAGCCGGGTGCCCTCGCTGACCAGCCGCTCATGTTCGCGTTGTCCGAGTGCCAACAGCTCGGCCCGGCGTTGCGCGGCGATGGCCTGCAGGTCCTCGGCGTCAGCTCGCGCGCGAGCGGCAAGCGCGTCGGCGTCCTGCCTGGCACGCGTTGCGATCCGGTCGGCTTCCACCTGTGCGGCATCCAACAGCTCGCCCCGCCGGTCGAGGACAGCTTTGGCCTGGATGACTGCCGGCGGCAGCCGATCCCGCAGCTCGTCGAGCAGGTCGAGGACATGGTCGCGGGGCACCATGGCCGAGGTGGACATCGGAACGCCGCGAGCCTGCTCGATCATCGTCACGATCTCGTCCAGCGTGTCGTAGATGCGGTCCATGGGCTAATCCTCTCCACGCTCGCGCAGCCGTTCGAGCACCGGCGCCGGGACGAGATGGGAGACGTCGCCGCCGAAATGCGAGACGGCCTTGATCAAGCTGGACGACAGATGACCGTGCTCGGGTCCGGTCGGCATGAACACGGTTTCGATTCCGGTCAGACCGCGGTTCATCTGTGCCATCTGGACCTCGTACTCGAAATCGCTGATCGCCCGTAAGCCCTTCACGATCACCTCGATCCCCTGGTCGCGGCAATAGTGCACGAGTAGGCCATGGAAGGAATCCACGGTGACACCCGAGAGGTGCGCGGTGGACTCCCTGATCATCGACATCCGGCTGTTGACGTCGAACAGGCCCGCTTTCTCCGGATTGACCAGGACCGCGACGATCAAGTCGTCGTAGAGCTGACTGGCTCGCTCGATGATGTCGAGATGGCCGTTGGTGATCGGGTCGAAAGACCCAGGGCAGACCGCTTTTCTCTTCATCAGCAGGCTGCTCTCACGGGGCGCGACCGTACCAAAGCACGGCCTCCCCATAGCGCCGATCGCGGATCGGCTGCAGCGGTGTCGGCCACACCCAGGGGTCATCGTGGGCGGAGCGCTCGACGACCAGCACCGCCTGCGCTGCCAGCCACCCCAGTCGGTACAGGTCGGCGAGGACGCCGCCCAACTCGTCAGGCGGCAGACGGTACGGCGGGTCGGCGAAGACCACGTCGTACGGCGAAGCTGTTCCGGCAACCTGAGCCGGTTCAGCGGCCGCCAACCGCTGCACCGGGCTGATCACCGCCATGGCCCCCTGCAGGGCGACCGAGTCGATGTTGGCGCGTAGGGTGGCTGCGACCCGCCGGTCACCCTCGACGAGTAGGGCGTGGACGGCGCCCCGGGAAAGGGCCTCGAGCCCGAGCGCGCCCGAGCCGGCGTAGAGGTCCAGGACGCGCGCCCCGCTCAACGGCAGCAGCCCGTCGATGGTGGAGAACAGCGCCTCCCGAGCCCGATCCGAGGTCGGCCGGGTCACCTCACCGCGGGGTACGGTCAGCCGGCGACCACGGGCCACACCCGCCACGATCCGCGTCACGGCTCAGGCCTTGTCCAAGTAGTCGGCGCGTTGGTCCTCGGACAGCCGGGCCACCTGGGCAGCCAATGCAGGGTGACCGGCCAGGTCCGGATCGAGGGCCACCAGGTAGGTCGCCTCCTCTCGGGCCTGGGTGATGATCCCTTCGTCATCGAGCAGGGACAGCAGACGCAGTCCCGATTGCCGACCGGATTGCGCGGCGCCGAGGATGTTGCCTTCCCGCCGCGAGGCGAGGTCGACCCTAGCCAACTCGAAGCCGTCTCGCGTGGCGGCGACGGCTTCCAGTCGAAGGCGGGCCGGACTGTCGGCCGGTGCCTCGGTGACCAGGAGACAGATCCCTGGCCGCGGGCCCCGGCCGATCCGGCCACGCAGCTGATGCAACTGGCTGACGCCGAACCGATCCGCATCCAGAATTGCCATGACCGAGGCTTCCGGTACGTCGACTCCGACCTCGATGACGGTCGTGGTCACCAACGCCTCGAGGTCACCGCGGGCGAAGGCCTGCATGATTGCGTCCTTCTCCTCCCCGGGCAGCCGGCCGTGCAGGACAGCCAGACGAAGACCGGCCAGTGGCCCCTCCCGCAACATCTCGGCTACGTCGAGAACCGCCAGCGGTGCGCGCTTGGTCGGGCCGGCATCGTCATCCTCGGACGGGGTGTTGTCCTCGGCCGGCGGCTGCGGGGACTCGTCGCCGTCGTCGAACCGCCCGGCTGCACCGTTCCCGGCCGCGCCGGTCGCGCCATCGTCGCCGATCCGCGGGCAGACGATGAACGCTCGCCCGCCGGTCCGGGCCTCTTCGACGATCCGGGTCCAGGCCCGTTCCAGCCAGGTCGGCTTCTCCCGCACCGGCACGACGCTGGTGCTCACCTCAGCCCGGTCGGCAGGCAACTCGGTGAGAGTCGTGGTCTCCAGGTCGCCGTACACGGTCATCGCGACGGTGCGCGGGATCGGTGTGGCCGTGAGGACCAGAACGTGCGGCGGAGCCGCGGACTTGGCCCGCAGGACATCGCGCTGCTCCACCCCGAAGCGGTGCTGCTCGTCGATCACCACCAGACCCAGATCGGCGAATTGCACGACCTCCTCGAGCAGCGCGTGGGTCCCGACGACGATTCCCGCCCCGCCTCCTGCCGCCTCGGCCAGGGCTGCCCGACGCGCCTTGACCGAGAGCGACCCGGTCAACAGCGTGATCCCGGTGGCATGCTCCTCGGCACCGAACTCGCCAGCGATCCCCAGGGGTCCGAGCAGACTCCGCAGGGTTCTCAGATGTTGGGCAGCAAGCACTTCGGTGGGCGCTAGAAAGGCAGCCTGCGCTCCGGCGTCGATGACCTGGAGCATCGCGCGCAGAGCCACAACGGTCTTGCCCGATCCGACCTCCCCCTGCAGGAGGCGGTTCATCGGCTTGTGCCCGCCGAGGTCATGGCTGATCTCGGCGCCGACGACCCGTTGTCCCGCGGTCAGCACGAACGGCAGGCGGGCGTCGAAGGAATCGAGCAAGCCGCCCTCGCGGATCGGCCGGGGATAGGCGGGATTGATCGCCTGGGCGACCCTGCGTCTGGCCAGGGTCACCTGGACGGTGACCGCCTCATCCCATTTCAGCCGCAGCCGGGCCGGCTCGACATCAGCCAACGACTGCGGCTGATGGATCCTGCGCCAGGCTTCGGTCAGCCCGATCAGCCCGCGGCGCTCGCGCATGTCGTCAGGCAGCGGGTCCTCGACGTCGCCGAGCGCCTCGAGGGCCAGTCGCAGGCAGCGCGCGATCGTCCACGACTGCATCCCGCGACTGGCCGGGTAGACCGGGATGAGCGCGGAGGCGTAGGTCAGGGCCCGCTCGACGTCGTCGACCATTGCGGCCGGATCGATGACCGCGTCCGGGTCGCGGTTGGTCGCGCCGAAGATCTCGCACTCGGGATGGCTGAGCTGGACCTGGTTGCCGCGCACCCCGATCTTGCCGGCGAACAGCCCGGTGACGCCGACGGCCAGCTGTTTCGCCCGCCACGGTTGGTTGAAGAACACCAGCGAGAGGGAGCGTCGACCGTCGCCCACCACGACATCGGTGAGCGTTCCGCGCTTGTTGCGCATCCGGCGCTGGGTCACCGACCTGACTCGAGCCACGATCGTGACCTCGTCGCCGATCCGCAGCGAGGCCAGATCGGTCAGCTTCCCGCGCTCGGCGTACCGACGTGGGTAATGGCCGAGCATGTCGTCGACCGTGTGCAGGCTCAGTTGCTCGGCGAGCACCGTCGCGGTCTTGCCTCCGAGCAGCCCGCGAAGCGGACTGTCCCTGGTCACCGCGAGCGTCATTCGACCCCGATGAGTACAGGTTGGTGTGGTTGGTCACCCCGGTAGTCCATGACGTCCACGCCGGGATGTGCTCGCCGCAGATGTAGGCGAACCTCGTCGGTGAACCCGCTCGGGACGTCCGCGCCGATCACCAGCGTGACGAGTTCACCGCCTGCCGACAGCAACCGATCGAGTAAGTCGCAGGTGACTGTGACCTGGTCGTCGCCGATCAGCACGACATCGCCCTCGGCCAGGCCGAGGACGTCTCCGGCCGCACACCGGCCGGCCATGGTCATCGCCGCTTGTACGGCGACGGTGATCTCGGCCCATCGGGTGGCCGCGGCTGCCTCGGCCATGGCTATGACGACATCGGCGAAGCGCCGGGTGGGATCGGCGACGGCGACAGCGGCCAGTCCCTGGACCGGCGACTTGGTCGGCACGACGGCTACGTCCTGTCCCCGGTCCCGGGCCTGCGCAGCAGCCAGGTCGGCAATCGCCGTTACCGAGGAGTGGTTCGGCAGGACGACGACTTCGGCTGCGCCGGTACGGCGAATCGCGGCCAGCACATCAGCGGCGGAAGGGTACTGCGTCGCTCGGCCGTTGTGCATGCCTGTGCCGTCCTGCGTCCCCGCACCGCTCAGCATGGCCGCGCCGTCGACGACCTCGACCCCCTCCCCGGCGAACAGCCCGGCCAGTCCGGGGCCTGGCGCGACCGCGACCAGGCCGCGGCCGGACCAGTTCCCGCTCAGCACCGCGTGGCCGGGAAGTGCCCGGCATACCGGTGTCGCGGCCGCATGGTCGGCGAACCGGGTCACGCTGATCGAGTGTGGCCGTCCGGCGCGTACGCCGGCCTCGATCGCGGCGCCGACGTCGTCGACGTGGACGTGGACCTTCCACAGCGGCGACAACTGGGCCGGCGGCGACAGCTGGGACGGGGTGCCGGAGCCGACGATCACCAGCGAGTCACCGAGGGCAGCGAGGTCGATCCGCATGGCATCGACAGCGGCGTCGTCGGCCTCGTCCAGAAGAAACTGCACCTCGTACCCGAACGTGATCTCGCGCCCCGTTGCCCCGGACTCGAGCCCCTGCGGGCGGTCCAGCGCGGGGGCGTTGGGCACGGGCACTGACCGGGCGGCAGGTCCCGGACGCCCGGAGGCCATCGGTGGTCGCCTGCTCGGTAACTCCCCGCCTGGAGCATCATGGCCGACGACCGTGGTGAGCAGGGTGTCCAGCAGGACACAGAGCCCGCGACCACCAGCATCGACGACGCCCGCGTGCGCGAGGACGGGCAACTGCGATGGGGTGCGCGCCAGGGCTTGCGCGCCTGCTTCCGCGGCGGCACGGGTCACGTTCGCCAGCCGCGGCCGATCCATGGCGCAGGCCGCGGCCGTCGCGGCATCAGCAGCCGCTCGTGCCACGGTCAGGATGGTGCCCTCGACGGGTACCGCCACCGCCAGATAGGCAAGGTCGGTGGCATGCGACAGCGCAGCGGCGAGGGCGGTACCGTCGGCCGGACCCCCGCGCCCGAGACGGTCTGCGATTCCGCGCAGCAATTGCGAGACGATCACCCCGGAGTTGCCTCGTGCGCCGAGCAGCGCGCCGCGGGCCATCAGATCCAGGGCGGCGCCCAGACCGGCCTGCTGATCGCCGTGCTCGAGCGCATCGACGGCCGAGCGCAGCGTCAGGTGCAGGTTCGTACCAGTGTCCCTGTCCGGCACCGGGTAGACGTTCATGGCGTCGATCTCGGCAGCTGCCAGAGCCAGCGCGTCGCAGGCCATCCGTGCCCATCGAACTACGGCGCGAGCGTCGAAGTCCTCCAACGCTCCCACCTCCGTCATCTCGACCGACTCCCGACGGTGCCCATCGGTGGGCAGCGAGCCTAATCACCACCGCCGACGGCCTGCGATACCGGCGAGAAGCGGCGATCGGCGTCCCGTGTGGCCGGAACAAGCCGGGGTCGGTTACCCTTGGTCGCGCTGCCGTGTCCGAACCCGGTGTGCCGTACGTGCCTTTTATCTCGAGGAGTGATCATCCGTGGCTGCGGTCTGTGACATCTGTGGCAAAGGCCCTGGCTTCGGTAAGTCGGTGTCGCACTCCCATCGGCGCACCTCGCGTCGGTGGAATCCGAATATCCAGACCGTACGGGCAAAGGTCGGCCCTAGCTCGCGCAAGCGGCTCAACGTATGCACGTCCTGCATCAAGGCGGCCAAGGTCGTCCGCGGCTAGTCCACCGACTCTCGGTTCTCTCCGAGGGCCTGCGCCGCATCGGTGATCACGGAGATGACCGTGGACATCGGCAGCCGCACCGAGTCGATGATCAGGTGATAATGTCGAGCCTCGTTCATCTTGCACCGGTAGAAGTGCCGGACGTAGGCCTCGCGTGCCGAATCGTTGTCCCGGATCAGGCGTTCGGCTCGCTGCCGCGTCAGGCCGTGCTCGCGCTGAATGTGGGCCAAGCGCGCGGCGACCGGCGCATCCAACCGTACGTGTAGCGCCCCCGGCACCTCGGCAAGGACGAGCGCGGCGGCCCGACCGAGGATCACTGCGCCGCTGCCTTCGGCGATCTCGTGCAGGACCTTCTCGGTCTGTTCCCGAAAGATCCGCTCGTCCGGCACGGGGTTGTACTCGATCGGTCCAGCGCCGGCTGCCAGGTCGGGAACCAGCGCCATCGTGGAGATCAGCCGAGTCAACCCCGTGCTGATGGTCTCGTCCTTGGCCTGCGCGTCGGCAATCGAGACGCCCAGTTTCTCCGCGACTCGCATGGGGATCGCGCGATCGACGAACGCCAACCCCAGTGCATCGGCGACAGCCGGTCCGACCTCGCTTCCGCCGGCTCCGAACGTCGCAGAGATGGTCACGACGGTCATCTGGCTCGCCTCCTCGTGCCGCACGTCCGGCTGGCGGCTCTCAACCCCAGTGCGCGAAACCTGAGCCTGCCAGTTCCCGACCCTCATCGGGCAGACCGGCCACGCGGACGCCGGTTCCTGCCTCGACCCAACCGACCACACGCCAGGGTGCGGGCAGTTCGACGTGCGGCGGGAAACAGGCCAGCAGAGCGTGATCGTCACCTCCGGTGAAGATCCAGCGCAGCGGGTCTGTGTTCATCGCCGTACCGACGTCACGCAGGACGTCCGGGACCATGAACTTGGCCACGTCGAAGACGATCCGGACGCTGCTGCCCGTAGCCACGGTTCCCGCATCACGAAGCAGCCCGTCGCTGACGTCGCACATGGCACTGGCGCCGAGTGCCGCCGCCTGCGGCCCTGCCGCATAGGGCACCTCCGGACGCCGGTAGGCAGCCACGACCGATCCGGGTGACCGGAATCCTCGGCCCAGGACCGCCAACCCGGCCGCTGCGTACCCCAGCCGCCCGGCGACTGCGACCCGATGGCCGACGAGAGCCCCGTCTCGCGTGACCGGTCGGGCCCCCTTCATGTCCCCGAGCGCGCTCACCGCGAGGATCAGCGTCTTGCTCTCGACCACGTCCCCGCCGATCACTGCGGCTCCGAAGGGCAGGCACTCCTCGCGCAACCCCTCGTACAGGTCATCAAGCCACGCGATCGGTAGGTCGCCGGGCATGGCAAGGCCAACGAGTATCCCGGTGGGCCGGCCACCCATCGCGGCGATGTCGGCCAGGTTTGCAGCGGCTGCTCGGTGCCCGATGTCCTTGGCCGGCGCCCAGTCCCGGCGGAAGTGCCGGCCCTCGACGAGTAGGTCGGTGCTGGCCACGAGCAGACCGCCCCCCAGGTTGAGGACAGCGGCGTCATCGCCTGGTCCGACGACGTTCGTATGGGCCAGCCCCGACCGGGCGATCACTCGCTCGACGGTGCCGAACTCCCCGAGTTCGCTGACGGTGATGGCTGCCTCCTCGGGGGCGATACCGGGAGTGGAGACAGTACGGCCTGAAGGCAGCAGCGCATCCTGTGGGCAGGGGCGGGACGGGAGACCGGGTCACCGGGTAGGTTCCTCCCGAATGAGTGAAGCACCAGTTGCCAACGGGGGCAGCTTTGGTGGCTCGACTCGGCCCTCGACGTGGAGGTCTACCCATGGTCCATGCCTACATCTTGATCCAGACCGAGGTCGGCAAGGCTGCAGCGGTGGCCCTGGCGATCACCGAACTCGACGGCGTGGCCACTGCAGAGGACGTGACCGGTCCCTACGACGTCATCGTCCGGGCCGAGGCGCGCAGCGTCGATGAACTCGGCAAGCTCGTCGTCGCCAAGGTCCAGGCGGTCGACGGAATCACGCGCACGTTGACCTGCCCCGTCGTCAACCTCTAGGGCCGCCCCGCTGGCCGACGACGAGCCCGCTGCCGCCGACCGTCCGATGCCAGGGTCGACGTCGCCTGAGCGTTCACCTGACAGCCCGCAGTTCCGACGAGCAGCCCTGCTCGCGACCGCGGTCACGGTCCCGGTGGTCGTAGCCCTGCTGCTGGTCATCCAGTTCTCGTTGCGCGACATCAGGGACCTCGCTCCGCTGCCAACCCTCGGGCAGCCGACGTTGGCAGCTGTCGATGTCGACACCCCGCCGGTGACCCCCGAGACAGAGGCGGCCTGTACGGCGTTGATCACAACGCTGCCCTTCAGCCTCGACGGTCAACCCTCTCGCCCGGTCCGCTCGACTCGGCCGATTGCGTATGCCTGGGGCGAGGCTCCGACCATCCTGCGATGCGGAATCTCACGTCCGGCGGGCTATGTGGTTGGGGCCAGCACGCTGGCCATCAGCGAGGTCGAGTGGTTCTTCGAAACGGCGGCGGCAGGTACGACGTACACAGCCGTCGATCGGGGAATCTATCTGGAAGTGTTCGTACCGTCCTCTGCCGACGGAGGGGCGACCCTGGCGATTCTGGCCCCCCTCATCATTCGGACACTCCCTTACGTTGCTCCTACCCCGGGTTGAGTGCCCTTGCCGTTCACGCTCGCAAGGCACATAGAGATCGGAGTCAGCCGGCGACGGCGGAGCGGATGAGTCGGTCGATCAGCTCGGGGTAGGAGACACCGCTGGCCGCCCACATCCGGGGGTACATCGAGATCGGGGTGAATCCAGGCATCGTGTTGACCTCGTTGATAATCACCTCGCCGCTCTCGGTCACGAAGAAGTCCACCCGAGCCAGTCCCCGTCCGTCCAGGGCGCGAAAAGCTCGTACGGCGTAGTCCTGGACCTGCGCGGTGATCTCCTCGGGCAGGTCAGCGGGGACGTCGAACTCGCAGGCGTCGTCGAGATATTTGGCCTCGAAGTCGTACCACTCGTGCCCGTGCAAGACCTTGATCTCGGCGGGGACGCTGGCTCGGATCTCCACCGGCTCCCCCGGCGCTGCGACCTCGGCCAGGATTCCGCACTCGATCTCTCGACCGGAGATCCCGGCCTCGATGAGGACCTTCGAGTCGACCGCGCGCGCCGTTGCGACCGCCTCCGGGAGTTCGGACCAGTCGGAGATCTTCGTGATCCCGATGCTTGACCCGGCGCGGGCCGGTTTCACGAAGGCCGGCAACGAGATCCGAGCCTGCTGGTCGGCATCGAGCTCGGTACTGTCCCCCCGCCGGAGCACGAGGTATTCACCGCCCGGAAGTCCTTCTGCTACAAGCAGTTTCTTGGCGAACTCCTTGTCCATTGCGGCGGCGCTGGCGAAGACCCCGGCCCCGACGTACGGGAGCCCGACCATCTCGAGCAGGCCCTGGATAGTGCCGTCCTCCCCTTGCTCGCCGTGCAGGACCGGAAAGACGACGTCGACTTGGGCCAGCTGGCCGATTCCGCTGGCGGCACCATCGAAGACCCGAAGTCCGCGCTGGGCGGGGTCGTTGTTCAGGGCGACGGACTGGCCGGTGGTCACCTCCGGAAGCTCGCGGCCATGGATCTGCAGCGCCACGGGGTCATCGGGTAGCAGGAGCCAGCGACCGTCTCGGGCGATGCCGATCGCCAGTACGTCGTAGGCCTCGCGATCGATGGCGCCCAGGATGCTGCCGGCGGACACGCAGGAGATCGCGTGTTCGGGACTACGCCCTCCGAAGACGACCGCCACGCGGGTCTTTCCAGGCCTCCCCGACATGCGCGCGACCTTATCGGGACGCGCCGGGAGCCGAGCCAGTCGCGTTGTCGCCCTGCGGTTGACTTCGCTTTCGCCGGGGG
>JALZIL010000406.1 GCA_030860305.1 Actinomycetota bacterium | reverse complement strand
CTCGTGGTTCTTGACCTCGCGGGGTACCCCGACCCTCATCCGCTTCCATCCGCCTCTCATCGCAACTCCGTCGGTGCGTCAGGACCGAGCTTAGGACCGCATGCTGGTGTTCTGGGTCGACCCCGCTCAGGTCACTGGGATGATCGTCGCGTCAACGAGGCGACCACCGCTGACCTCGAGCACTCCCACGGTGCCGCTGGGCTGCCGACGACGGTCGGTCGGTGACCCGGGATTGAAGATCCGCAGGCCGTTCCCGGACAGGTCCATCGGGATGTGGGAGTGGCCGAAAACGACGAGGTCGCAGTCCGGGAAGAGCCTGCGCATCCTGGGCAGCCGACCGGTCGCGGCGCCGCTGTCATGGATCATGCCCACCCTCAGACCGTCGATCTCGGTGACCAGCTGCTCCGGTGCTCCCCAGTCCGCGATGTCGGGGCCGTCGTTGTTCCCCCGCACCGCCAGCACAGGTGCGTAACCGGAGAGTTCGTCGAGAACCTCTGGGATGCAGACGTCGCCGGCGTGCAGGATCAGATCTGCTCCGCCGAGATGGTGCGCCACGTGCGGCGAAGCGCCCTTCCACCGTCGCGGCGCATGGGTGTCGGCCAGCACGACCACCTTCAAGCTGCCCACCGTACGGTCCAGCCACCATGCCGTGGCCCTGAGCAGCCGGCGAGTCGTCTTAGGCTGCAAGGATGACCGGCGAACTGACCCAGGACGAGCTGGACCTGCTCAGGCAGTCCTTCGAGTGGGCGCGCACAGGTGATGTCACACAGATGTCCACGCTGCTGGGCATGGGTGTGCCAAGCAATCTGACCAACGAGCGCGGAGACACCTTGCTGATCCTCGCTGCCTATCACTGTCATGAGGGAATGATCGGTTTGCTGCTCGAGCACGGAGCAGACGTGGAGCGGTACAACGACAACGGCCAGACCGCCCTGGGCGCCGCCGTCTTCCGACGCGCCACTGCGATCGTCAGGATACTGTTACGGGCCGGCGCGGATCCGGATACCGGTCCCAGGTCAGCCCGTGAGGTGGCGCAGTTCTTCGGGCTCTCGGACATGCTGTCCCTGTTGCCGGCCAGCTGCCCGCCCTCTTGCTAACTGGCCGCCAGCGGCACGGGAGAGGGCATGACCGTTGCTTCCCGGTCCCATGCCCTGTGCAAGCCGAGAGCGGCGCTCAGCTGGCCGGTGAACCCCTTGGCCACCGAATCGCCGATCACGATCCCGGGACCCTCCACGGCGACACCGGCAGCCTGCAGGATCGCTTCGCCGTTCCCCCATGCTGCCATCGCCTTGCAGTGCCGAAACGCCTCCTGCAACAACAGAAACAGCCTGATGTCATTGGTCGGGGTCGTCCCCCCCGCCACCACCACGGCGTCGAACTCGATCGAACGGGTGGTCAGCAGCGTGCGGTCCACGTTCAGCTTGCGGGCGCCACGGCCAAGCACGCCGCCGACCGGCGCGATCACGAGTACCTCGGCGCCGAGCTTGTCCATCGCCTGGCGTAACTTCCCGATCCCCGCCAGATCCGAACCGGCGTCAGCGATCACGCCGATCTTGCGACCAGTGATTGGGCCGGGCGCGTCCACCACCTGCGACAGGGCCGGAGACAGGACTACGTCCTCGGCCGGGGAACCCTTGGGCGCGGGTAGGCCCAGACCGGCCGCCACCTTCGCACACAGGTCCGCATCGACGTTGGCCAGCACCTCTAGTTCGCGTTCCTTGATGGCCTGCTCGTAGCACTTGCCCAACTCGAAGGTGAAGGCATCGACGATGTGCTGCTGCTCCACCACGGTCAAGCTGCGGTAGAACATCGTGGGCTGGGAGAAATGATCGTCGAATGACGCGGCGTGTTCGCGCACCGGCACGCCTTCGATGGGACGCGGAACCTGTACGTAGCCGCCATCTTCCTCGAGCGCGACCTGCGGTGTCCCCCCGTCGATGCTGTTCGGCAGGTACGGCGCCAGCCCGGTGTGGATAGCGGTCTGATGCATGCCGTCCCGGAGCATGTCGTTCACCGGCGCGTGCGGTCGGTTGATCGGCAGCTGGGCGAAGTTCGGCCCGCCCAGCCGGGTCAGCTGGGTGTCCAGATAGGAGAACAGTCGCGCCTGCATCAGCGGATCGTTGGTCACCTCGATGCCCGGCACGAGATGGCCGGTGTGGAAGGCCACTTGCTCGACCTCGGCGAAGAAGTTCGTGGGATTGCCGTTCAGGGTCAACTTCCCGATCAGTTGCACCGGTGCGAGCTCCTCCGGCACGATCTTGGTCGGATCGAGCAGGTCGATGCCCTGGAAGCTGTCGGTCCCGTCGTCAGGCATCACCTGGATGCCAAGTTCGTATTCCAGGAAGGCCCCCGCCTCGATGCCGTCGTACATGTCCCGTCGATGGAAGTCGGGGTCGACTCCGGCCGCGATCTGGGCTTCCTCCCAGACCAGCGAGTGGATGCCGGCCATCGGCTTCCAGTGGAACTTGATCAGGCTGGTCTCGCCGGCATCGTTGACCAGCCGGAAGGTGTGTACGCCGAAGCCCTCCATGGTCCGGAAGGACCGCGGGATCCCCCGGTCGCTCATGTTCCACATCACGTGGTGGGTTGCCTCGGTGTGCAGCGACACGAAGTCCCAGAACGTGTCGTGAGCCGACTGCGCCTGCGGGATCTCCCGGTCAGGGTGGGGCTTGGCGGCGTGGATGATGTCCGGGAATTTGATGCCGTCCTGGATGAAGAAGACCGGGATGTTGTTGCCGACGAGGTCGAAGGTGCCCTCGTCGGTGTAGAACTTGACCGCGAAACCGCGGGTGTCGCGGACTGTGTCGGCGGATCCGCGCGAGCCGAGCACGGTCGAGAACCGGGTGAAGACGATCGTCTGGCGTCCCCTCTCTGCCAGGAAGGCAGCCTTGGTCACCGACTTCGCGGTGCCATAGGACTCGAAGACGCCGTGTGCGGCGGCACCCCGGGCATGGACGACGCGCTCCGGTATCCGCTCGTGGTCGAAGTGCGTGATCTTCTCCCGCAGATGGAAGTCCTCCAGCAGGGTGGGGCCCCGTTCCCCGACCTTGAGCGAGTGGTCGGTATCGGGCAGCCGAAGTCCCTGCGCAGTGGTCAGGTAGGCCCCCGCCTGGCTGCGTACGTCGACCGAGTCTGGGCCTCCGGTGGGGACACCGGTCGGACTGATCGGGTGTGGCGCGCTCTGATCCGGCTGACGCGCCGGCGCTTTGGACGCAGACGCCTGGCCGGAAGCGGACCTTCCAGCAGCGGCCTTCCCGGCAGAGGATTTACGTGCGGTGGCCTTTGCGGCTGCGGGCATGACGACTCCAGGCACGTCGAGGGGAATGTGACTGGCTCCTGGGTTCCCCCATCTTGTGCCGTTATGCACCGGCCGGTCACCGAACTGACCGAGGTTGGTCAGACTTCACTCCGCGGAACGCAGCGCTCGCCAATCCGAGGCCTTGGCGAGAGCGGCGGCAAGAATGCCGGCCACTGCGATGGAGTTACGGATCCGGCCGGACTGAACCGCAACCAGCGCGTCGGCCAGCGGGACTCGGCGGACCTCGAGGTCGAGCTCCTCGGCAGAGGCAACGAAGTCTTCAGGCCGGTCCGCGTCACTCAGCTCGCGAGCCAGGAACACGGTGATTTCTTCATTCGAGCCGCCCGGTGAGGCGAAGAAGTCCAACAACCGGTCCCACCGGCCGGCCTGCAGGCAAGCCTCTTCGGCGAGTTCTCGACGAGCGGTCTCCAGGGGTGGCTCATCGGTGACGTCCTTGATCCCCGCCGGGACCTCCCAGAGGTACCGCCGTACGGGATGACGGTACTGCCGGATCATGACGATCCGGTCCTCGTCGTCGATCGCGACAACGCCGACAGCACCGGGATGCACCACGACGTCTCGGTGCTCGCAGGCGCCGTCGGACATCTGGACCTCGTCCTGGCGTACCGAAACCACCTTCCCCTCGAAGGCGGTTCGGATGGACATAGTGGGATGGGTCCTCGGGTCGGTGACGACCTCGTCGGAAAGCGATCCCTGCGGTTCACTCACGGTACGGCGGGGTCGACGTCGACCGGGATTCGCAGCGACTCGGATCGGTCAAGGGCTGCGCGCACCAGCCCGGCGAACAGTGGATGTGGTCGAGTGGGCCGGGACATGAACTCCGGATGGGCCTGCGTACCAACAAAAAAGGGGTGCAAGTCGCGGTCGAGCTCGGCGAACTCCACCAGCCGGCCGTCCGGGGACAGCCCGGTAAATCGCATCCCGGCAGCCTCCAGCCGCTCCCGGTAGGAGTTGTTGACCTCGTAGCGGTGCCGGTGCCGCTCATGCACCTTGGTCTCGCCATAGGCCTGGGCGACAAGGGAATCCGCAGTCAGCTCGGCTGCGTAGCTGCCAAGTCTCATGGTGCCGCCCATGTCTCGCTCGCCGGCTACCACGTCGACCTGGTCGGCCATCGTGGCAATCACCGGATGCTCTGTCATCGGATCGAACTCCACGGAGTTGGCACCGGTCAAACCGGCCAGATTGCGGGCCACTTCGATCACCATGCACTGCAGGCCAAGGCACAGACCGAGCGTCGGGATGCCGTTGGCACGGGCGTAGGAGATGGCGCGTACCTTGCCCTCGATTCCGCGTACTCCGAACCCACCGGGCACAACGACACCGTCGACATCGGAGAGTTGTTGCGCGACACCGCTGCTCGTCTCGCAGTCGTCCGAGGCCACCCATCGGGTCTCGATGTGGGTGTGATGGGCGAACCCACCGGCTCGCATCGCCTCGGTCACCGAGAGGTAGGCATCGGGAAGGTCGACGTACTTGCCGACCAATGCAATCGTCAGGGACTGACGGGGCCTGTGCACCCGGTCGAGCAGTTCGGACCATTGCGTCCAGTCGACGTCGCGGAAGGGCAGCCCGAGGCGGCGTACGACGTAGGCGTCCAGTCCCTCGGCGTGCAGCACCTTCGGGATGTCATAGATGGATGGCGCATCCGAGGCTGAGACGACCGCTTCGGCGTCCACGTCGCACATCAGGCTGATCTTTCGCTTGAGCGCATCCGGGATCTCCCGGTCGCTGCGGCAGACGATCGCATCGGGCTGGATGCCGATGCTGCGCAGGGCGGCTACCGAGTGCTGGGTCGGCTTGGTCTTGAGTTCTCCGCTGGGCGCGAGGTATGGGACAAGGGAGACATGCAGGAAGAACACGTCGTCTCGACCGACGTCGTGCCGGATCTGGCGGGCCGCTTCCAGGAAGGGCAGTGACTCGATGTCTCCGACGGTCCCGCCGATCTCGGTGATGACGACGTCGATACTCGGATGGCCGTCCTGGTCGCCGGCGATGCCGAGAATGCGGTCCTTGATCTCGTTGGTGATGTGCGGGATCACCTGAACGGTGTCGCCGAGGTACTCCCCACGCCGTTCCTTGGCAATCACCTCGGCGTAGACCTGGCCGGTCGTCACATTGGCCGAGCCGGCGAGGTTGATATCGAGAAAGCGTTCGTAATGACCGACGTCGAGGTCGGTCTCGGCCCCATCCTCGGTGACGAAGACCTCACCGTGCTGGAACGGGTTCATCGTTCCGGGATCGACGTTGAGGTACGGGTCGAGCTTCTGCATGGTGACCCGCAGACCCCGGGCCGAGAGCAGGGAGCCGAGCGAGCTGGCAGTCAAGCCCTTGCCCAGTGACGAGGCGACACCGCCGGTCACGAACAGATAGTTGGTGGTGTGGGATGAGCGACGATCACCCGGTCGGTTCACGGGAGTTCACGCTAACACGGGGCCGCGCCGCCTCGGCGGTCAGACTCGGGGTGTCGCGGACCGACTCGGCCGTGAACACGTCCTCGGATGGGCGCCAGCGCAGGCTGATCCAGATCAGGACGGGTACGACGACGCAGGCCGCGATCGCCGGCACCGCGACACCGGAGTCGTTGATGGCCGCACCGATAGCGACCGAGATCACGGCGGCGAGCAATCCGGCACGCCAGCGCGGCTCGGCGGCCAGGAACTCCCGCAGCTGACCGCCATCCCGAAGCATCAGCCACCCGGCGACGACGAAGATCGGGATCAGCCAGGTCACGGGACTGCCGGTGAGAACGTCCAGGTTGGCCTGGGCTTTCCGGGCGATCACCGCCCAGGCCTGACCGTCGATGATCTGCGCGACGAAGCGGCCCAGGTGTGTTCGATCATCGGCATTGCGCTGGAAGTCGAGCAGCGCAAACGTGGCCACGGCGAGGGCGGTCACGGCCGCGATCGAGACCACCCGGTGTACCGACAGCCGGATTCCGGTGGCGAGGAAGCCGAGAACGAAAACAGCGGGGACCAGCGCCAGTACGCCACCGAAATCCCGGCCCAGCTCCGCAGCGCCGACGACGACGACCGCCACGAGTCCCACACCCGCGATGCCGATGAGCACTCGCCGCCTGGATCCCCGCACCAGCACAGCGGTCGACAGCAACCCGCACACCGCAAACAGCCCGAAACTCAGGTTGCCCAGACCCACGAACCGCCCGGCCACGATCGCGTTGTATCCGAGCAGGCTGTTGAGCTCCATCGGCGAGCCGAGCACCACGTCCAGGCCGAGGACCATCGCGGTTGCCACCAGCAGCACGAGGGCTGGGCCGGCCCAGGGCGACGCCGAGTTCGCCGAACGGGAAAACGGCCAGCGGCGACCGCCGACTGCAAAGGCCAGGAAGCTGAGCAACCCGACGAATCCGAGCACCGCGAGTCCGAGTGCCACTTCTCGGTTCGGGGAGCGCCACCAGGGAGTGAGATTGGCCAGATGAGTCGCGGCCGGAACCGCCGCGAACACCAGCGCCGCAACGGATACCGCCCGCTCGAGCCGCATCCCGCGCTCGGGCCGGGCCGGCCGCCAGAGCCGGGCCCGTACGAACCCGGCCACCAGCGCTGCGGCAAGTCCTACCAGCGTCCAGAAGAAGGGCCTGGTCAGGCCGGAGTGCGCTACGGCCGCCCGATTTAGATCTCGCAGGTCGCTCAGCGCGTCGTCCAGCCCGGTCGTGGGTGCGTGCCAGCGCATCACCGAGCCGACCATGGTGTCCGGGTTCTCGAGGCCGAGCGCACGTAGCGCTGTTGGCGCGACATCGATCAGCTGTACATAGGGCGCCCGGCCGGTACTCGAGGACGTCAGGTACCCGGGAGGCAGCTCCGGATGCACGGCGAGCAGCGGATGCAACTGTGCCCTGCTGACCCCCTTCTCCGACAGTCCCGCGATCAGCAGCAGGGTGTCGCCGGGAAGGTCAGCAACGGTGGCACGTACCTGCGCGATGGTCGTGTCCATAGCGGCCAACGCGGCCGATCGAGGGCGCCCCACCAACTCAGCCAGGGGTCCGGGGCCGGCCCC
>JALZIL010000081.1 GCA_030860305.1 Actinomycetota bacterium | reverse complement strand
CGACACCGTCGGCATCGTCGCCGAGTTGGGAGACCAGGACACCACCGCCGCCAAGGACGATCACACCGGCGGCGGCGATCCCGAACAGCTGTTGGCGTTGCCTACGTCGCTGTCTGAGCTGGTCGATCGAGACGACGCTGGCTTGCGCGCTCAGGGCAGCATCGATGCGGGCGGCCACATCGGGGGGCATGGCGATCGGTGGTAACCAGCGCAACTGCGTGCCGGTCTGTTCCAGAGCCTTTAGCACCCTCGTGCATTCGGCGCACTGCGCGACATGCGCCCGCGCCGCTCGGTCGTCGGCGGGGGCGAGCAGGTCAGCGGACAGATCGGCCAGAACATCGAGGTCCGGACCGCTCGACGGATGTGGCGGGGTGCTCATTGCGCCTGTCCTCCCCTCGCCTGTGCCGACGGTTCCCCAGCCTCGATCCACCCACAGTTGCGTGCGCTAGCAACTATCCCCCACGGTAGCTGGCCACGGACCTTCCGATGGCTTGCCGCACTGAGACGTACCAGGACGAGAGGCGGTTCCGCCCGCCGTCGTAGTTGACTTCTAGGACGACCTCGGGCCCCGCCGTCAGCGGTCCCGCAGGTGGCCCAGAGAGCACGCCAACCGGGCCCTACCCCGGGCGCAGCGGCTCTTGACGGTGCCGATCGGCACGCCGAGGGCTTCTGCGGCATCGGCGACCGGAAACCCCTGTACGTCGACCAGGACGATGGCCGCACGTTGGTCGATCGGAAGCTGACCGAGCGCCTCTTCCACGGCCATTCCCAGTTCGCGTTCGGCGATCCGGTCGCGGGGATCGCGCGGCTGGTAGGACTCCTCCTCGCGGAGTGCAACGCTCGGCCGTGCGGCGCGGCGGCGCGCTAGATCCAGACAGGCGTTCACGACGATGCGATGCAGCCACGTGGTGACGGCGGACTGGCCACGAAAGGATCCGGCGTTCCGGAAGGCTGAGATCAATGCTTCCTGTACGGCGTCGGCGGCATCCTCGGGATTGCGGGTGGTGCGCAGGGCTACCGCCCAGAGCCGGTCGCGGTGGCGCCGTACCAGTTCGTTGAACGCGTCGGAGTTGCCCTCGACGTGGGCAGCCAGCAGTGCATTGTCACTGGCGGTGCCCAGTGCCGACGAGGTCCCCCCGGCGCCGGCGCGTTTGCTGGCGGCCACGAAAGGCGACCTTAGTGCCGGTGCCCTCGGCAACCCCTAAACGATCACGCTCTTAATGTTCGACCTTAGCCACCCGGACAACCAAGATCGTGAGCGCTGGGAGTGCAGGCGCGCTGCACCTCAGGCGCTCATGATCACGACGACGCCGACAATCCCGGTCTCACGCGGTGCGTTCCGGTCTACGTGCCGAGGAAGCGGGCTTCGGCCAGGGCACCGCGGAAGCCGCCGCTGGTGTCGACGAGGCGTACGAACCAGACGATGACGAACTGGGCGCGGACCGGCTCTGTCAGGGCGACTGAGCCACTCTCCAGGAACGGATCGAGCGTCCCGACGACCGGATAGCTCTCCAACGGGGCATCGGGGGCGGCCCCCACCCGGATCTCGATGGCACCACCGGGGAGGTTCGTGGCCAACTCGATCGAGTTGATCGAACGTTCTGCGCCAAGATCGAAGATGATGCCGACGCCGGGCTTGAGGTTCCCGAACTCGGCATTGCCCTGGTAGGTCAGTGTTGGCCAGCCCGAGCCGACGTCACCGTCGTAGGACAGGCCGACCTCGTCGTTGTTCTCCGGCTCCCCGTCGCCGAACGGGTCGTAGACTGCCGCGCCGACCGGCAGCAACGGAACCGGGGCCGGCGGCGCCTCGGTGGCCTCAGTGGCTTCCCCCTCAGCCGCGGGGCTACCGCTGGCGCTGGCCGGCGAAGTCGGCAGCAACGGGCCGTCGTCCCTGTCGCCGACCACCAAACTGAACTGCTGGCCGACGAACACGGCCAACAGCACAACCAGGATCAGGGCGACCAGCGGTACGGCGTAGAGGAGGATCTTGCGTCGGGTCTGACTACCTTCGTAGGACTCGCCGGTCTCGGGGTTGTCCCACTCGTCGTAACCTCCCCAGGTCCCGCTGTCGTCCAGCCACCCATCGTCGTCATCGTCGGCATAGCGGATCGGGAAGCTGCCCGAGTCGCTGACCGCCCGGCCGGCTGCGGTGCCGTCGGGCCCAGCCTCGTCGTCGAACAGGTTGCGGGACCGGTCGCCGCGGCGCAGGGTGGCCGGTCGTGTCGCCGTCGTAGCCGCCGTCGTCGTAGTAGCCGACGAAGCCGTCGAAGCCGCCGCGGTGCCGGATGTTCCGGACGGTACGGAGACGGTGGGCGGCACGGAAACCGCGGGCGGTACGGGGACTTCGGGTCGTCCGGGGGCTTCGGGGGGTACGCGGGCTTCGGGTGCTACGGGGACTTCGGGTCGTACGGAAGCCGCGGGCGGTACGGGGGCTTTGGCCGGTACAGGAGTCCCGGGCGGTACGGGGACCTTGGCCGCCGCGGAAGCCGCGGGCGGAACGCGGGCTTCGGGTTGTACGGGAGAACCGGCCGGTACGGGAGTCCGGGGCGGTACGGGGGCCTTGGCCGGCGCGGAAGCCGCGGGCGATACGTGGACTTCGGGTTGTACGGGAGCCGCGGGCGGTACGCGGGCTTCGGGTTGTCCGGGCGAACCGGGTCGTACGGGGGAACCGGGTCGTACGGGCGAACCGGCCGGTTCGGGAGTCCCGTGCTGGGTCGAGGGCGCGGAGGGCGCGACGGACCCGGGCGCTATGACCTGGGTGGTGTCGGCTGCAAGGGAGGTAGCTGCAGCGGAGGAAGCCGCGCCGATCGAAATTCGAGACGTTGTTGGGACATCGTCCCCGGTAGTCCCGGTGGCCCCGGTGGCCCCGGTGGTCCCGGCTGTCCCGGTGGTCCCGGCTGTCCCGGTGGTCCCGGCTGCTCCGGCTGCTCCGGCGGGCCCGGCTGTCCCGGCGGCGGCAGACCCGTTGCTGCCGTTGACGTGTCCCTGGGCCGAAGCGTCGGCACCCCGTACCGCATCCGGCGACACCGGCCCGGCCCCGGAAACCCCGGCCTGCGGCCCGCCAGCGCCTGGTGGGGTGGCCGACGCCGGCACCGAGACCGTCGGCGACGCCGACACCGAGACCGTCGGCGACGCCGGCACCGAGACCGAGACCGTCGGCGCCACCGAGACCGTCGGCGACGGCGCCACCTGGACCGGCGGCGCCACCACGGACACCCCCACGGGCGCTGCTACTGGGCCGTCATTCGCGGTCAGACGGGACGCGGACAACCGGTTCGGAGCCGTGTCCCGGGACGGCGCCTTCGGCTCGGGGTCCAGGCCACCGACCCGGTCGCCGGTGCGGCCCGCGGTGGCGCCGTTGGGGGACTGCGCCCGGGTGCGCGGACGCAGGACGGTGGCAAAGGCCGCGGCGCTGCCCAGTTGCCGGGCGGGGTCCCCGTCCAGCGCGCGTTGACACAGGACCGCCAGGTCACGCGGAACACCACGCGGAATGTGCGCAGCGACATCCGGGTCGTCAAGGTCAGCCTGCTCGCCGGTGAGGGCGGCGTACAGCAACCGGCCCAGTTGCTGGATGTCCCCGCGCTCGTCGGCGAACAACGCCGGCACGCCGGCGACCGTCACCGCGGCGTTGTCACGCAGGAAGATCCGTTCGGGGGTGATTCCACCGATCGGCAGGCCGGCGTGATGCGCTTCGGTGATCGCATCGGCCACGTCGCCGATGGTCTGCCGGGCAGTGGTCGGACTGAGCGGACCGTGCGCTGCCAGCGTGTCGGCCAGCGACGTACCGTCGATCCACTCGCACACCACGATCGCGTAGTCGCCGTGGTCGACGGCCTCGTAGACCATCCCCAGGCTAGGGTGGGCGACCATGCCCATCTCCAGGGCGCGGTCGACGAACAGGCGCGAGGAGTTTCCTCCC
>JALZIL010000030.1 GCA_030860305.1 Actinomycetota bacterium | reverse complement strand
GCCTCGGCCGGCAGAGCATCGCCGAGAGAGGCGACCTGGTCACGAACAGTGGCCGGATCGACCAGCAGCCCGTACAGCAGGACGGTCGCGATCAGCGCCGGAAACAGCGCCAGGAACCCGAAGAAAGCCACCCCGCCGGCCAGCAACGGCACCTGATCGGATTGCGCCTCTTTCCAGCCCCGGGTCAGCACCTGGCGCCAGCCCTTCGCCGGAATCTCGGTCGGCCGGTCGGCCTGCACCCCCGGCGGCGACCCGTCGGCCGAGCTGTCCGTACGACCGCTGTCCGTACGACCGCTGTCCGTACGACTGCTTCCCTGTGCCATGGCTGTCTCCTTGCCGCTCCTGTGATGGTTCACCGGCCGTACGGACCCGCAGTTCGGGTTCGCAGTACGTGCCCGCGCCGCCCTGGTCGGCGCGGGCACGCAGCCTGCGACGGCCCTTGCTAACTACGCTGGTTCTGCACCTGTTGGGCTGAGCTCTGCGCCTGGTCCTTCACGTCCTGAGCCGCCGAGGCGCCCTCGTCCTTGACGGTCGAGGCAGCGTCGGTAGCCGTCGACTTCACCGACTGCACCGCCTGCCGGGCCGGTTCTTTGAGTGAGTCCGCCGTGTCCTTGGCGACCTCACCCAACTGCGCGACGACCGGCTGGGCTGCGTCCTTGACCTTCTCCGCGGCCTGCTGCTCCTTGGCCGAGGCCGGCAGCAGGCTCCCCAGCAGCGCACCGGCGCCGAAGGCGATCAGTCCGGCAGCCAGTGGGTTGCCCTGGGTCTGCGTACGGACCGTCTGTGGCGCCGAGGACACCGCATCGCCCACCGAGGACGCGGCGTTCCCGATCGCATCGGTGGCCGACGAGGCCGCCGATCCGGCCGAGGACGTGGTCTGCGATGCGCTCCCCATCACCTTCTCCTTGACGCTGCCCACTGCCGTACGGGCCCGATCGACGCGCCGACCGACGATGGTCTTGGGGTTTGCCTCGTTGGTCAACGAGTTCACGTCGCTGCTCAGCCGGGCACGGGTGCGCTCGATGTCGGCGCGGATCACATCCGGGTCAGTGCTCATCGTGGGTTCTCCATTCCAGTGCCGCTGTATTGGTTGGTGTTGAGATTGTGCGCGGGTTCGTTTCCTTGGAGGGCGTCCGGGATCTTGCCCACGGTCTCGGCGGTGGCCGGCATTCCACGGACGCGAGCCATCTGACTGCGGCCCATCACCGCGAGCACCGCGGCGATGATCCCCCAGATGACTGCCACGATCACCGCTGACCAGCCCAGCCCGACCGCGTCGCCCAAGGCCCACCAAAGGGCAAGGGACAGGAAGAGCAGCACCATGTGACCTGCAACCGCCGCGCCACCGAACATGCCGGCGCCGGTCCCCGCACGCGTGGCAGTCTGCTTGAGTTCGGCCTTGGCCAGCTCGAGTTCCTGACGCATCAGGACCGACAGATCGGTGGTCACATCGCTGAGGATTTCTCCGATCGAGCGCTCCTCTTGCTGACCGGCAGCGCTCGCTCCCCCCAAGTCCCGCCCAGGCAGCGATGAGCCCATCTCTGTGCTCACTGGCCGACCCTGCCTGAACCCGTTCCCGTGCCATAACCGGGGTCCGCCGCGGGGTAAGTGCCCGTACCGGACTCCGTACCTGTACCCGGGTCGTAGTAGGTGCCCTCACCTTCGGGCACCACCGGGTCCTGACCCCATACCGCGGGCGGAGGCGTCGTGGTGTCGAAGGACTGGTCTGAACCAAACCCGGCTGCGTAGCCGCCCGGGTCGGGAGCGGCGCCCGTCGCCGGCCATCCGCTGTCCGGCTGGGAGCCCATCGCGGCGCCGCCGCTCAGGCCGGCGCCGGAACTGAAGCCCGCGTCCGTCGGGTAGGTGCCGGCGTAGCCGCTGGTGGCGGTATCGGGATATGTGCCGGCGTACGTTCCGCCGCTCTGCGCGCCGTCGCTTTGGCTGTCGGCGGTCAGGCCTCGGGTCAGTCGCCCGGCCAACAGGCCGGCAGTTGCGGCGATGGCCAAGAACGCACCCGGACGTTGCCGGGCAAACCGCTGCACCTCGGTCATGACCTGACCGGGATCACGGTCCTGCAGCCAGGAAGCAGCGGTGTCGATCCGGTCGGCCACTTGACGGGCCACCTGGCTTGCCGGGCCGTCCTCGTGGTCGGAGTTGTTGGCCATCTTCTGCAGTTCGCTGCCCAGCGAACGCAGTCCGCTGGCTGCTCGCTGCTGCTGCTGGCCCGCTTGGGACTGCAACTCGCTGCGGGTCTGGCCGAGCAGGTTCTTGGCCTGCGCCTGGGTTTCGGATGCGACGTTCGCGGCCTGCTCCTTGGCCACATCGACCACCTGGGAACCGGCCTGGGCTGCGGTGTCACCCACCTGCGCAGCTTGCTGCTTCGCCACGTCGGGGGTCGATGTGC
>JALZIL010000021.1 GCA_030860305.1 Actinomycetota bacterium | reverse complement strand
GTCCGTGACAGGGCAGCACGGCAAGGACGTCGACCTCGCCCTGATCCTGAACTACTACTCGCCCTACGTCAGCGGATTGACCAACGTCGCGCGTGACGTCGCGGAGGCGCTCGCCCAGCGTGATTGGAGGGTCCGAGTAGTTACCACTCGCCATGACGTAGACCTTCCACCGACCGAGGTGGTGAGTGGCGTGGAAGTCGAGCGGACGAGGGTCCTGACCTCCATCGGGAAAGGTCCGATCAGCCCAGACTTCGTCCGGCGCGCGATTGCGGTCTCCGGACGAGCGGCGGTGGCCAACCTCCACCTCCCCATGCTCGAGGCGGGGGTGATCACCAGATTCTCCCGTGCCCCAGCCGTTGCGAGCTACCACTGCGACGTCAGCCTCTCGCCAGGTCGGCTCAACGATGTCCAGCGACTGGCTATCGACACGTCCAGCCGCGCGGCACTGGGCCGCAGTGCCGCCGTCGTGGTGACCAGCGACGATTACGCCCAAAGCAGTCGGCTGTGGCCGCAATTGAAGGGTCGGACCGTCGCCATTCCGCCGCCCTGCCACGACCGCGGCGGCGGGGTGGCGAGGTACCGCGACGGCGACGGTTTCCACATCGGTTTCCTGGGGCGCATCGTCGAGGAGAAGGGCATCGAGGTCCTCGTCGACGCCGTCCGGGGGATCGACGATCGGGGCCTGCGCCTGCTAATCGGGGGCGACTTTTCTACTGTGGCCGGCGGCAGCGTCATCGAACGGGTCCGAGCCCGAATGCGGGGGGATCACCGCATTCGTTTGCTCGGTTTCCTCTCGGAGCCTGACATCGCCGACTTCTACGCGTCACTGGATGCGTTTGCGCTTCCATCGGTGAATCCTTTTGAAGCGTTCGGGATAGTCCAGGTCGAGGCGATGATGCGAGGTATCCCAGTACTGGCGAGCAACCTGCCAGGGGTTCGCGTCCCAGTGCAGGAGACCGGACTCGGCGTTCTTGCCGAAGTCCGAGATGTAGCCGGGATACGCCGTGGTCTGCTGGAACTACGCGATCGAACGTGGGACCGAAGCGGCGGAGCAGGGCGTGCCCGGACTGCGTTTTCCCTGGACGCCGTCGTCGACGCCTACGAGGAGGTGTTCCGGTCAGTCATGCGTTCCTCCGGCTGACCAGCGAGGAAGTTGTACGGACAAACTCTGTAACTTTGGCAACATGCGTGTCACTCTGTCACTTGTGACCCACCTTTCACGTAAACTCAGCTTTGTCGTCTGTCTCGCGATGACAGCCGCGGCACTGGCGGTATTCGCTGGGCCGGCGCAGGCCGCGAAGGCGGACGTATCCGTCGAACTCTCCGGCCATGGCTATGGCCACGGTCGAGGTTTGTCGCAATGGGGCTCGTACGGTTACGCGGTCAATTTCGGATCGTCCTACTCATCGATCCTCAACCATTACTACGGCGGCACGGTAAGCAGCGGAGTCGGCAACCCGGTCATCCGGGTTCGGCTGACGGCCCTCGACGGTGCAGGGTCCATCTCGGTAACCGCCGGGGTCGACTTCTGGGTCGGACAGCCGGGGCCGGCTGCGGTTCGCGTCGGAGCGGGACACACGGCGACATTCATCCGATCTGGCGACGCCTGGCAGATTTCCCTCGCCCCTGGGGGATGCGGAACACGTGCGACCGTGGGTCCATTTGCCGTGGTCGGCAACCCTGAAGCCGCACCAACCGTGCACGACGGTGGCGACCCTCGACGGCTCCTTACGGTTTGTGCCAGCGGAATCGGCTATCGGGGTAACTTCCGCTTCTTGACCGACGGCGGGTCGACGCGGGCCATCAACGTCGTGGACACCGAGAACTACCTTCGCGGGGTCGTCCCTCGTGAGTCTCCTGCCGAATGGGGCGATGCGGGTGGTGGACGCGGCATCGAGGCACTGAAGGCGCAATCGGTCGCTGCGAGGTCCTACGGGCTGAGCGAGCGACGGTACAGCTACGCAGAAACCTGTGACACCACGTCCTGTCAGGTGTACGGCGGCGCGGCACGCAACGGCGGCTTCATCGAGGACCGACGAACTGACGATGCCATCCGCGCCACAGCCGGTGAGGTCCGGACTCGCAGCGGGCTCATCGCGCGCACAGAGTTCTCCTCCTCGTCAGGCGGTTGGACCGCCGGTGGGGACTTCCCTGCGGTGCCTGATGACGGCGACACCGCCTCGCCGTATCACAACTGGACGCAGACCCTGCTGGGGTCACAGATCTCACGTGCCTATCCGTCCATCGGCACCTTCACAACGCTGCAGGTCCTCACTCGCAATGGCCTGGGAGCCGAGGGTGGCCGGGTTCTATCCATGCGGGTGACCGGAACAAGCGGCAGCGTGACCGTGAGCGGCACCGACTTCCGCAGCGCGCTCGGCCTGAAGTCGGACTGGTTCTCCACCGGCCCCGTTCCGAACGAGCGATGGTGGGAGGTCCGCGACATCGTAGGTCCTGGTCCCTCGCAGAGCGTCTTCTACGGTGGTCCGTACATGCAGACGCTGGCCTGCGACGTCAACGGAGACGGCCAGGACGACATGACGCTCTATGACCAGGGTCGCTGGTACATCCGGTTCTCGTTGAACCGTGGCAACCCGGACCTGGTCGTGGACTACGGCGGCGCGGGACTGCGACCGGTCTGCGGGGACTGGGACGGTGACGGTCGCTCGGGTATCGGGGTTTATGACGGTTACACATGGCACCTGCGCCAGACCGCGTCGCCCGGCTACCCCGAGCTCGTGATCAGCTACGGCTGGCCGGCGATCGTGCCGCTCGTCGGGGACTGGAACGGCGACGGTGTCGACTCGATAGGGGCGTTCGACCCTGCCACTGCGAACTGGTGGTTGCGCAACGCCAACAGCCCTGGACAGCCGGACGTGATCTGGCAGTACGGATACGCCAACCACCAGAGTCAGGCCGTCCCTGGTGACTACGACGGAAACGGGGTCTCCGATCTCGCCGTCTTCATCGGTGGTCAGTGGTATATCCGGACCGCACCCGGACCGGGCCAGTACACCCAGAGCTTCGGGTACGCACTAAGCACTGATTTCCCGCTGTCGGGTAACTGGGACGGCGTAGGTGGAGACGGCATCGGAGGAACGCGCCCCGGTGTCTACCGATAACGGGCAGTTCGCCCACCGCTTTGGGCCAACGTGTTACTCAAGTGACCAGAGTGACCCTTGTGAATACCAGACTAGTGTGACAGGTTGTTTTCACTTCAACCACTTCGGTAACGGGATCTCGCCCTCCCACGTGGTCCTCGACCGTATGCACACGGCGACCAGGCAGTAGAGGAGAACCGCATGCAGCGTTTTGTGATCGGCGGTTTGAGCACCCTCATCTTCGCCGTACTGTTCGTCTCCCTTCCTGTTTACGGCGACGAGGGGGTCGCTCCAGAACCGGTGCCGTCCACGGTCGAGAAAGTGCCGATGGGCGAGCTCACGGCGCCTGCGCCCGGGACTGACGTCCAGATCGGTACCACCGATAGCGAACCGGGCTTCGAGTCGACTCCGGTGCTTGCATTGCCGCACCTCGACACCGAAAAGTTCTCCCTGCTGGGAGTGACGTGGGCGCACAGCGCCGCCAGCATGGACGTACTGGTCAAAGTGCGCGTTCTCGGCCTTGACGGCCGTTGGACCGAATGGCTCGAGGCCGAAGCCAACGACATCGGCGACGCTCCTAACGTCGAGGCGATGACATCAGGCGAACTGCGGAGCGGCACCGAGCCCCTCTGGACCGGCCCGGCGGTGGGTGTGGAAGTCGAGCTTCTGACCCGCTCAGGACCCTGGCCGGTTGCTGCCACACTCGAACTGATCGATCCGCACGAGTCACCGGCCGACATCCTCCCAACTTCACCGGAGTTAGCGGCCACAGCCGAGGCTGCGAGCGCGCAGCCACCGGTGTACTCCCGCGCGCAATGGGGAGCCGATGAACGCATTCGCACCTGGGAGCCAGAATACGCGAGCACGACGAAGGCAGCGACCGTCCATCACACCGCCAACTCGAATGATTACACGCCGGAAGAGGTGCCGGCGCTGCTGCGCTCGATCTACCAGTACCACGCCGTGAGCCTTGGTTGGGGGGACATCGGATACAACGTCATCTCCGACAGATTCGGGCGGCTCTGGGAAGGCCGCTACGGTGGCCTGGAAAGATCGGTCATCGGCGCTCACGCGGGGGGTTTCAACACTTACACCTTCGGCATCTCGATCATCGGAAACTTCGAGATCGACTATGTCCCTTGGGTGGCACTGGAGGCGGTGGCCGCGATTGCCGCATGGAAACTGTCGCTCTATGGGGTGGAGCCTGGATCACGTACCACGTTGACCTCGTCCGGCGGAGGGACCGCAAAATACTCCGCGGGTACGCAGGTGGACCTTCCGACGGTGTTTGCCCATAGAGACGTGGGGAGCACGACATGTCCTGGCAAGTACGTTTACGAATACATGGACTGGATCCGAGATCGAGTGGATCAGTTGATCGGTGACTCCTTCCTGGAGCGCTGGTGGGAGTTACGCGACGACTACTCGGCCGGACGGTCGAACTACTCGATCTTCTACGGTGGGCCGTACATGCAGACACTGGCCTGCGACGTGGATGGCAACGGCCGAGACGATCTCGTGCTCTACGACCGCGGTCGCTGGTACGTCCGAACCAGCGTCTCCGAGGGTGCCCCGGACATCGTCTTCGACTACGGTGCCGCCTGGTTGACTCCCATGTGCGGTGACTGGGACGGCGACGGCCGGGACGGGATCGCGACCTTCGACGGCTACTCGTGGTATCTCAAGAACGTCCCGGGATCGGGGCCCTGGGACGTCGGGGTGTCCTACGGATACCCGGAGATGATCCCGGTCGCAGGCGACTGGAACGGGGACGGACAGGACACGATCGGCGGGTTTGATCCGGGGAGCGCGACGTGGTACCTGCGCAACTCGAACTCTCCCGGCCTGCCACAGGAGATCTGGCAGTACGGCTACCTCGACGGGGAGAGCCAACCGGTGCCGGCCGACTACAACGGTGACCGGCGCACTGACCTGGCTATCTTCCGGGATGGCGTGTGGTACATCCGGACCGATGCGGGGCCCGGAATCTACCAACGCAGCTTCGAGTACGGCCTGGCCGACGACTTTCCCCTAGCCGGAAACTGGGACGGCATCGGAGGGGACGGCGTGGCTGGCACCCGCACCGGGCGCTATCACTTCTGAGACGCCTCGCTGCATCGCGCGCCAAGACAGGGGTAACCGGCCTTTTCGGTGGCCGTAGGGTCCTGGGTTGGAATACACGCGTTGAGAGGAAGCGATCGATGAGGTCACGGCGGGGCGTGCGTCCTGCATCCGGCGACGCTTCGCGGGTTGAGCGGTTGCGGTCGCGATGGGACGAGCACGGACGCACTGACCCGATGTGGGCGGTTCTCACCGACCCGGGCAAGGCAGGCGGCCGGTGGCAGGCTGAGGACTTCTATGCGCACGGCATCGCCGAGATCGAGCAACTGATGAAGCGCCTCGACGAACTCGGCGTCGCTGATCAGCGTCAGCGTGCCCTGGATTTCGGCTGCGGAGTCGGGAGGCTGGCCAATGCGCTCGCCGATCACTACGAGCACGTTGACGGAGTGGACATCTCCACGGAAATGGTGAGGCGAGCCGCGGAGATGGCTCCCAACCGTGCTCGATGCACTTTTCATACGAACGTGGCCCCGGACTTGAGCATCTTTCCGGACAATCAGTTCGATCTGGTTCACTCCAACATCGTCCTGCAGCATGTGGGGCCAGAGCTCACGCGCTGCTACATCGCCGAGTTCGCTCGGATTGTGAAGCCCGGCGGTGTGGTGCATTTCCAGTTGCCGGTCAAGCCGGTACCAGGGCCGACCGGCTTGGCCATGGAACTTCTTCCGAAGCTGATCTTGAATCGGGTTCGTGGAATGTCCATGCACGGGGTTTCGGAAACCCGTGTGCACGCCCTGCTGTACTCCCGCGGGCTGCGCACGCTGGCAACAGACCCTGACACGTCTGCCGGTCACCGATGGATCAGCCGTCGCTATACAGCGGTCAAGCCCGAGCAGTCCTCGGCATGAGCGGCAGCGATGAATCGGAACGCCCGGCAGTGCCCGGATCGCCTGACCCTAGCTTCTTCGACGAGTCCTACTACGAGACGAACGGTCAGATCGGCGACCGGCCGGCCCTGCGCTTCTACGTCCGGCTCGTCCAGCGTTATGGCACCGGCGGCCCCTACTTCGATTTCGGCTGCGGCACCGGTCACCTACTGCGCCGCCTTTCTGCACTCGGCCCGGCATCCGGCTTCGAGGTCTCGGAGTTCTCCGCGGCCCGGGCCCGCCAAACGGCACCCCGCTGCGAGGTAACCACGTCGATGGACCAGATCCCGGACGATTCGGTCGGCATGTTTACCGCGATTCATGTGGTAGAGCACGTCGACGATGACACCGCAGACGCCATCATCGCGGTCTGGAAGAGGGCTCTGCGCCCAGGCGGCCGACTTCTCATCGTGACACCGGACCTCGAGGGACGGGCCCACACGATGTTGGGCGAGTCTTGGGACGGCTTCTCCGACCCGACGCACATCAACCTCAAGAGCCACGATCAGTGGCGTCGATTCTTCGCTGATCGGGGGCTCGAGGTCGTTGTCGAGGGCAGCGATGGCATGTGGAACCCTCCGTATGCCGATGGGGCCCGTCTCTGGGAGGCGGCTCGCTATTCCGTGCCCGCTTTCGTACAGTTCCTGGCTGGACGGATGCTGGTACCTGCCGGAGCCGGTGAGTCGTCGATCTTCGTGCTTCAAGCTCGTGCGTAGTGCGTGGCTGTAGACCGACGATGCGCAGGGGCTTCTGTTGACTCCGCCGGGTGGCCTGAATGGCCTCATGTGGTCCGAAGATTGGGCTGCCCGGTAGCTTCTCCCCCCGTGAAGGCCCTTCGTCGACTGATCGTCCGTGCCGCTCTGCCCCACGACCTCCTCCCGCTCAGCGAGTTGGTGATGAACCTGCGCTGGTCGTGGCATGCGCCCACTCGCGACCTGTTCGAGCAGGTCGATCCGAAGGTGTGGCAGGACTGCAACGGCGATCCGGTCCGGCTGCTCGGCCAGGTGAGCTCGCAGCGCCTGGCGACGCTGGCCACGGACCCAGCCTTTCTGGAGCGGCTGCGCTCGACTTCCGAGGATCTGCACGGCTATCTCGGCCAGCCCCGCTGGTACCAGTCAGTGACCCAGGAAGCCGGGACCGAGGACGACCCGTCACCCATCCGCTGGCCGTCGGCGATCGCGTACTTCTCGCCGGAGTTCGGGATCACCGAGGTCCTCCCGCAGTACTCCGGTGGCCTGGGAATCTTGGCCGGCGACCACCTCAAGGCCGCCTCTGACCTGGGCGTACCGCTGATCGGCGTGGGACTGCTGTATCGGTCGGGCTACTTCAGCCAGAGCCTGTCAGCCGACGGCTGGCAACTCGAGCACTATCCCGCCCTCGATCCGCACGGCTTGCCGCTCGCGCTGGCCAGGGACGCTGACGGTACGGCGCTGCGGGTCACCGTCGAGCTGCCAGAGGGTGGCCGGATGTTCGCCCAGGTCTGGATCGCACAGGTCGGGCGGATCCCGCTGCTGCTGCTCGACTCCGACATCGAGGACAACGGCGCTGCCGAGCGGAGCGTCACCGACCGGCTCTACGGCGGGGGAGAGGACCACCGGCTGCGTCAGGAACTGCTGCTGGGGATCGGCGGGGTCCGGGCCATCCGCGCGTACTGCACTCTCACCGGTCATCCGGAGCCGGAGGTCTTCCACACGAACGAGGGACACGCCGGTTTCCTGGGTATCGAGCGGATCCGCGAACTCACCGAGCGCGGCCCGGAGTTGAGTTTCGACGAGGCGCTCGAGGCCGTACGCGCCGGAACCGTCTTCACCACTCACACCCCGGTCCCAGCAGGTATCGACAGGTTCCCGCGTGGGCTGATCGAGGCGCATTTCGTTACCTTCGGAGCCGGCATCCCGGTGGCCCGCCTAGTGGCCCTCGGCGCCGAAGAGGACCCGGACAAGTTCAACATGGCGCACATGGGGTTGCGCCTGTCCGGCCGGGCCAACGGGGTGAGCAAGCTGCACGGACAGGTCAGCCGAGACATGTTCGCGAGCCTCTGGCCGGGCTTCGACGACGACGAGGTCCCGATCAGTTCGATCACCAACGGCGTTCATGACCCGACCTGGGTGGCCCGCGAGATCCAGGAACTGAGCCGGACCGGTGACTGGCCCGAAGCCCTTTCGGTACGAGACGTCTGGCAACTGCGCCGCGAGCTACGTGGGCAGCTGATCACCGAGATCCGCCGCCGGCTGCGCGCTTCGGCGGCCGCGCGTGGGACCCATCCGGCCGAGCTGGCGTGGGTCGATTCGGCGTTCGATCCCGACGTCCTGACCATCGGGTTCGCTCGCCGGGTCCCTTCGTACAAGCGGCTGACGCTGATGCTGCGCGAGCCCGAGCGCCTGCGTGCCCTGCTGCTCGACCCCAAGCGTCCGCTTCAGGTCGTCATCGCGGGTAAGTCTCATCCGGCCGACGAAGGTGGAAAGAAGTTGATCCAGGAGATGGTCCGCTTCGCCGACGATCCGGAGGTACGCGGGCGGATCGCCTTTCTGCCGGATTACGACATCGGGATGGCGCGCTACCTCTACTGGGGTTGCGACGTCTGGCTCAACAACCCGCTGCGTCCGCTCGAGGCCTGTGGCACTTCCGGGATGAAGTCCGCACTCAACGGCGGCCTCAATCTCTCGATCCGCGACGGCTGGTGGGACGAGATGTACGACGGCCAGAACGGCTGGGCCATCCCGACCGCCGACGGGGTCGAGGATCCGACCCGCCGCGACGACCTCGAGGCAGAGGCGATCTATGACCTTCTGGCCAAGCAGGTGCTGCCGAGCTTCTACGGCACCGACGACGCGGGGCTACCCTCGCGCTGGATCGAGATGGTCCGGCACACGGTGACCACGCTGGGCCCCAAGGTCCTCGCCAGTCGCATGGTGCGCGACTACGTCACCGAGCTCTATGCCCCGGCTGCGACCGCCGTTGCAGCGTTCTCTCCCGACGGATTTGCTGCCGCCTGCGCCTTCGCTGCGTGGCGGTCCACGATCACGGCCGCATGGGACGGCGTACGGGTCGCCCACGTCGAAGCCTCCGGAGTCGGAGACATCCCCGAACTCGGGGCCCCCCTGACCATGCGGGCCCAGGTCGAATTGCCGGGCCTGTCACCCGAAGATGTTGCGGTCCAAGCGGTGTACGGGCGGGTCGACGATCATGAGCAACTACATGACGTGACGACCAGCCCGATGCGGTTCGAAGGCAGCGACGGTGACCAGCACTGGTATGTCGGGGAGGTACCACTGACCCGCAGCGGCCCGTTCGGCTACACCGTCCGGGTCCTCCCGGATCACCCAGCTCTTAACGGGCCGGCCGAGCTGGGCCTGATCGTCACCGCAGCCAGCTGAGCGAGGCTAGTGCGCTAGTGCCCGGCTCAGGCCTGCGGACCCAGAGCAAAGGTGATGATGGTCCAGCCCAGCAGCAGCCTGTCGCCCTCGTCCAGTCGACGCGCCACACCGGAATCAAGGCGGGTCCACTCGGTCGCCGACGCAGACGCGATGTGCGTCCCGTTGAGCGAGCCGAGGTCGAGAAGGTAGACCTCGCTACCCCGGACCTGAACGGCTGCGTGGGCACTGGACAGCACGTTCTGCGAGTCCTCGATGGCAATGGGGCGAGCCCCGCCGTTGACGACGAGGTCATGCTGTTCTGGCCGGCGGCCCAGCACCAGGTCGTTGTCAACCGTGAGGGCTTTCCCGTCGTCGAAGAGCAACTGGGGCGTCGGCGTCGAGGCCGACCACATCTGGGTGGCACCCTGATCGTCATAGGCGGCTGCGGACCCCGAGCGGGGCGGCTCCGATCGTGAATCCGGCGCCACCGAGGCGACCGCTGCCGCCCCGGCAGACGAGGAGGGGCTGGCGCCGCCCATCGGAGCTCGGGCGGCGTCCCGATCATCGTCGGGGTGCAGGATCAGAAGTGCTCCGCCGCCTGGAACGACCCCGGCGGTGAGGTTGGTGAGCTGGTCCAGCCCGGCAGAAGCACCACCGGTGCCGGCTCCCTGGGGCGGCCTACCGACGGCGATCTGCCCATGGCCGCCGAAACCGCTGGCCATCCAACTCCCACTGGTCGGTCGTCCGTCGACCTCGCGTTCGCCGTCATGGACTCGCCCGTCACCGCGCCACAGCGCGGCCCAGCCCGATCCGTTGGGGACGGCAACGGCGAAAGAACCTCTGCTGTGCGGACCGTGGGCAGCCACGGCGCTGAGCACCCCGCTGGAGCCGGCGCCGGTGAGCTGCGCACAAGAGACCAGCACTTCGGCGAACTCGCGTTCGCAGTCCGGACCGATCCAGACCACCCCGGCGCCTCTGGCGACCAGACCGGGCCCCGGTTGGACTTCGCAGCGTTGCGACATGCCTGCACTCTAACGACCACTGCGTACCCGCGTCATGGCGCTGCGACCAGTAGGTGGGCCGCGGGACCGCTCAGCGGCCCGCAGCGTTGCCTCGCGGTCCGCTTCGGCGTCGCTGGTTTGATGGGTCAGGTGGGCAGGCATCGAGACGTCGAGCAGGCCACGAACCGCCGAGACGGTACGGCCGACGTGGTGATCGAGATGACCGGTGTCAGTGTCGTCCGAGGCGCCACTACGCTCCTGGACGACGTCTCGTGGGCCGTCGAGTTGGACGAGCGCTGGGTGGTCCTCGGGCCCAACGGTGCGGGCAAGACGACCCTGTTGCAGCTGGCCGCGGCCCTGCTGCACCCGACGAGTGGGCAGATCCGGCTGCTCGGCGAGCCGTTGGGACTCACCGACGTCTTCGAACTCCGCCCACGGATCGGCTTCGCCAGTGCCGCCATCGCCTCCCGGATCCCACCCGGCGAGGTCGTCAGTGATCTCGTCGTCAGTGCTGGGTATGCCGTGCTGGGGCGGTGGCGCGAGCGCTATGACACCGAGGACCTGGCCCGGGCTCTGCAACTGCTCGATCTGATGGGAGTCGCCGGCTTCGCCGACCGCACGTTCGGGACGCTGTCCGAGGGGGAGCGCAAGCGAGTGCAGATAGCCCGGGCGCTGATGTCCAACCCGGAGATCATGTTGCTCGACGAACCGGCCGCTGGTCTGGACCTCGGCGGCCGCGAGGACCTGCTCGTCCGCCTGTCCGCCATCGCAGAGGACCCTGACGCCCCCACGCTGATCATGGTCACTCACCACGTCGAGGAGATTCCGGTCTCGTTCAGCCACGCCCTGCTGCTGCGCGAGGGACGCGTGGTGGCCGCCGGCCTGATCCGTGACGTGGTGACCTCAGCGAACCTGTCGGCCACCTTCGGCCTTCCGGTCCGGCTGTCGCGATCCGGTGACCGGTACTTCGCGCGCCGCAGGCGCGGCGCAACCACCTCGGCATAGGCAAGGGGCACCCACCCCTTGCTAGGTAAGGCTTGCCTAACTACTCTGCGGTGAGTCGAGACCCCGGACGGGGTCCTGCCGTCATCTGGAGGTCTTGTGCATCGCGTTTTCGGGTCTGGTCCACGCCGGTTCAGCGTTGCTCGTGGTGCGGTGGCCGGGGCGGTGCTGCTGGCCGCCGTCAGCGCGTGCGGTGAGAGCGGAGCCGGAGCCGATGGGGCCGGCGGTGACGGCGGCAACGACACGAAGGCGTGTACGGCGGGAGAGATCAGCTACGGCGAGATCGACGAGGAGGTGGCAGCCGCCGAGGTCGACGAGGAAGCCCTGGTCGTCTACTCCGGACGCAGCGAGGATCTGGTCGCACCACTGCTCGACCAGTTCACCGAGGAGACCGGGATCGAGTTGTCGGTGCGCTACGGCAATACCGCGGCGATGACTGCCCAGCTTCTCGAGGAGGGCGACCAGAGCCCCGCAGATTTCTTCCTCTCTCAGGATGCCGGTGCCCTCGGAGCTCTGGCCAATGCCGGATGCCTGGCGACCCTGCCCGAGGAGACCCTCGAGCAGGTGGCCCAGACCTATCGCGCCGAGGATGACACGTGGGTGGCCCTCACCGGACGAGCCCGGGTCATCGCCGTCAACCCCGATCTCGTCCCCGAGGCGGACCGGCCGACGTCCATCGACGACGTGCTGGACGAGCGCTGGTCCGGTCAGGTCGGGATCGCGCCGACCAACGCCTCCTTCCAGTCCTTCATCACCGCCATTCGGGTCCTGGAAGGCGAGGATGCCGCACGGCAATTCCTCGACGGACTGGTCGCTAACGACGTCCAGACCTACGAGGGCAACGGCGACGTCCTTGCCGCCGTCGATGCTGGCGAGATCTCGATGGGCCTGATCAACCACTACTACCTCTACGAGCTTGCCGCTGAGGCGGGTCGTGAGAGCATTGTCGCCGAGAACGTGTTCCTGGACGACGGCGGGGCGGGATCTCTGATCAACATCAGCGGTGCCGGTGTCGTCAGCGGGAGCGACCGCGGCGAAGACGCTCAGGCGCTGCTGGACTTCATGCTCTCGGAGACCGCACAGAACTACTTCGCCGAGAACACCTTCGAGTACCCCATGATCGAGGGCGTCGAGCCGCCGCCCGGGCTGCCGACCTTGGACGAGCTCGACGCGCCTGACCTTGACCTGTCCGATCTGGACAGCCTCGGTGAGACCCTCGAGCTGATCAACGAGGCGGGCCTGACCTGACCCTCGCCGACCTGCGGGATCAGCGCGGCAACCGGCTGCGCGGTCGGCGGCGCCTGCCGGCGCTGTTGACCGCTCCGGCTTGCCTGGCGGCGCTGATCGCACTCCTGCCGCTCGGCTACCTCGTCGTCGTTGCTGCGCGCGCGGACCCGGCAGTTCTGCTGGCTCAGGTCGTGCGGCCACGCAGCCTGATGCTGCTGGCATCCAGCGTCGGCCTCGCCGCCACCGTCACCGCGGTGTCGGTGGTCCTCGGCGTCGGTGCGGCCTGGCTGATCGAACGGACGACGCTGCGGGGTCGCCGGATCTGGGCGGTCATGGCCGCCTTGCCGCTGGCGATCCCGTCCTACGTCGCCGCGTTCAGCTGGATCTCCCTGCTTCCAGACATCGCTGGCTTTCCCGGCGCGGTGGTGGTGCTGAGCTTGTCCTGCTTCCCGTACGTCTACCTGCCCACCGCGGCGGCGTTGCGCCGCCTCGACCCCGCGATGGAGGAGACGTCGCGGTCGCTCGGCATCGGTCCGTACGCCACGTTCTGGCGCGTGACCCTTCCGCAGCTGCGTCCGGCCGTGGCTGCTGGTGCACTGCTCGTCTCGCTCTACACGCTGTCGGACTTCGGCGCAGTCTCGATCCTTCGCTACGACACGTTCACCCGCGTCATCTTCACCTCGTTCAACTCCAGCTTCGACCGGACTCCGGCCGTCGTACTGTCCGGCATGTTGGTGCTGGTGACCGCAGTCATCGTGCTCGCCGAGGCGCGCACGAGAGGCCGGGCCCGATACGCCCGCCTCGGTTCCGGGGCCGCGCGACTGGCGGCTCGGATCTCACTGGAGGGGAGGGCGATAGCGGGCTACGGTGCCCTGTTCCTGCTCGCGGCTGCCTCGCTCGGCGTGCCCTTGGCGAGCATGGGTTACTGGCTCTCGGTCGGCCGGTCCGGGGAGTTCGACCTGCCGCAGATCGTCGAGGCGGTAGGCGGATCATTGGTCCTGGCCGGAGGCGGGGCGGTGTTCACGATGCTGCTCGCTCTTCCGGTGGGCCTGCTGGCCGCACGCCATACCGGCCGGCTACCCGGATTGTTGGAGCGGGCCACATATCTCGGCCATGCGGTCCCGGCGATCGTCGTCGCGCTGTCGCTGGTCTTCTTCACGGTGCGCTACGCGTTCGACTTCTATCTCAGTGTTCCGCTGGTGATCTTCGCCTACGCCGTGCTCTTTCTCCCACTCGCTGTGGGTGCGGTCCGCGCCTCAGCCGCACAGAGCCCCCCGGTGTTCGAAGAGGTGGCCCGTTCCCTGGGCCGGGCACCGCGCCAGGTGCTGCGCACGATCACCCTGCCGCTGGCCGCGCCCGGGATCGCGGCGGGTACGGCCCTGGTGTTCCTCGCGGCGATGAAGGAGCTCACGGCAACTCTGGTCCTGCACCCCACCGGCATGGACACCCTCGCGATCCGACTGTGGAGCGAGACCTCCACCCGCTCCTATGCGGCTGCCGCTCCTTACGCTGCCCTGCTGATGCTGGTTTCGGTCATACCCACCTACCTCTTGGGCCGTGATCGCCGACGTACGGGCGAGGGACTGCCCGAGTTGAGGTCGGATCAGTCTCTCCTTGATCCACAGCCGGTGCACCGGTGAGTGCGCTCAGCGTGTCCGCCGTGGACAAGTCCTTCGGCCGTACGCCGGTTCTGCGTGGGCTGTCCCTCGAGGTGGCGCAGGGCTCGATCGCGGCGGTGCTGGGGCCGTCCGGTTGCGGGAAGACCACCCTGCTGCGGGTCATCGCGGGCTTCGAGGCGCCGGACGCCGGTGAGATCCGGATCGGCGGGCGAGTCGTGGCCGGTCCGTCCAAGCAGCTTCCCCCAGAGCGTCGGGCCATCGGTTTCGTCCCCCAGGAGGGCGCCCTGTTTCCGCATCTGAGTGTGCGCGGCAACGTCGGGTACGGACTCGGCCGTGGCGCCGGGGGCGATACGCGGGTGCTGGAAGTGCTGGATCTCGTGGGCCTTGCCGACCTCGTCGAGCGGATGCCACACGAGTTGTCCGGAGGCCAGCAGCAGCGGGTAGCCGTGGCCCGAGCAATGGCTCCCAGACCCGCCTTGGTGCTGCTCGACGAGCCGTTCAGCTCCTTGGATGCTGGACTACGTCGCGAGGTCCGTGAGGTCGTGCAGGCCGCAATGCGCACCGACGGCGCCACTGCCGTCCTGGTGACTCATGACCAGGAGGAGGCACTGTCCTGCGCCGATCTAGTCGCGGTCATGCGGCAAGGCGGCATCGTTCAGGCCGCCGATCCGATCACTATCTATCGAGCGCCCCGTGACCTGGAGGTGGCCGAGTTCGTGGGGGACGCGGTCACCATCCCGGCGCGCTTTTCCGATGGCTTCGCCGAGACCGAAGTGGGCCGGTTGGCACTGCGTACACCGCTGCCTCCGGACGGCGCCGGCTTGGCGCTCATCCGCCCTGAACAGTTCGTGGTCACCAACCGCAACGGCAGTTCGGCACCGACCACCGAGTACGGGCCGGCGGTTGCCGCGACGGCCGGCCAGCAGTATTTCCTCGGTCACGATGCGCTCCTCGCCATTTCGCTCTCGTCGGGCGCCGTCGTCACTGCGCGGTCGCTGGATCCCGGCCCGGTAGGCGAGCGAGCGGTGTGGCTCTCGGTTCGCGGCCCGGTCAACGGCTACGTGCGGGAGGGGAAGACCCAGCGCTTGTAGGCGGTGAACCGGATCGCGGTCCCGACCGCGATCGTTGCGACGTTGGTCAGCTGCAGGATCAGCGTGTCGGTTTGCCCGAGCCGGTACTGGACGATCCACAGAATCGCCAGGCTGACTACCAGCGTGAAGGCGTTGACGGCGAAGAAGATCGGGTATTCGCGCCGCAGACCGGTGCGAGCTCGATGCGAGAACGACCAATGCCGGTGCATGAAGTACGCCGTGGTCGTCGTGATGGAGGTCGACACGATCTTGGACACCAGAGCGTCCGCACCGACGACGGCGTACATCAACTGGAAGATCGTCACGTCGAGGGCGAAATTGATTGCGCCGACCACACCGAAGGCTGACAGCTCTTTCAGCAGCACCCGCCAGGTGCCACGCACGGTCGCCTTGATCCCCGGTATCCCGGGCGCGGCCTCCACCTGTGCAAGCCTACGTCCGGCGCAACCGGAGCTCTGTGTCTGGCTAGGCTCGCTGAGTCAGGTGGAGGTCGCCCGGCAATCGCAGATGGAGGCTCGTGTGGCAGGTGAGGAGTACGTCACCCTGGAGGTGGCCGACGGTATCGGGACCATCCGACTCGCGCGACCGCCGATGAATGCGCTCAATCGACAGCTGCAGGAAGAGATCCGCGGCTGCTCACTCGAGGCCGGTGCCCGTGAGGACGTTCGTGCGGTGATCGTGTACGGCGGCGAGAAGGTGTTCGCCGCCGGGGCCGACATCAAGGAAATGAGCTCGCTCAGTTACAACGAGATGGCTACCCGAGCCCATGAACTGTCGGGGTCTTTCAGTGCGCTCGCTGGCATCCCGAAGCCGACCATCGCCGCGATCACCGGCTACGCCCTCGGCGGCGGATACGAACTCGCGTTGTGCTGCGACTTCCGGATCGCGGGAGACAACGCCAAGGTCGGTCAACCCGAGATCCTCCTGGGCATCATCCCTGGGGCCGGTGGGACGCAGCGACTCTCGCGGCTGGTCGGGCCGGCCAAGGCAAAGGACATCGTCTATACCGGGCGTTTCGTCGGCGCCGAGGAGGCGCTGGCCATCGGGATGGTGGACGTGGTTGTCGCCCCCGATGACGTGTACAGCACCGCCGTCCAGATGGCCACGAGATTCGCCAAGGGTCCGGCGGCGGCCCTGCGAGCGGCCAAGGCCGCGATCGACGGCGGACTGGATGGTGACCTCGCCAGCGGATTGAAGCTCGAGAGCACGCTGTTCGCGGCCTTGTTCGCCACTGATGACCAGAAGATCGGCATGGAATCCTTCATCGAGAGCGGGCCCGGCAAGGCCACCTTCACCGGGCGTTAGGGGAGGTGATGACACGGTGACCGGCGTGAGCCGAGCCGAGGTCGAGGCAGCTCGCCATGATCCCAAGCAGGCCAACGTCCTCTATCACGATTGGGAGAGTCAGACCTACGACGAGAAATGGTCGATCTCCTACGACGATCGATGCATCAGCTACGCCGCGGACCGGTTCGTCGCGATCGCCGGACGGGAGGGCTGGCCGTACCCGCACGCTCTGGAACTCGGTTGCGGCACAGGGTTCTTTCTGCTGAATCTGATGCAGGCTGGAGTCATCGAACGTGGCAGTGTCAGCGACATCTCACCGGGCATGGTCGCAGCGGCGCTGCGCAACGCCGAGGGACTGGGGTTGTCTGTCGACGGCCGGGTCGCGGACGCGGAGTCCATCCCCTACGAGGACGACAGCTTCGACCTCGTTGTCGGGCATGCCTTTTTGCACCACCTCCCCGACGTCGGGCGGTCGCTGAGAGAGACACTGCGAGTGCTCAAGCCAGGCGGCCGGTTTGTCTTCGCGGGCGAGCCGACGAAGTGGGGGGACAAGGTCGCCCGCCGGCTCGGGCAGGCCACCTGGTGGGCGTGCACCCGTGCCGCGCGACTGCCTGGGCTCGAGGCCTGGCGGCGGCCACAACACGAACTCGACGACTCCTCGGAGGCGGCGGCTCTGGAAGCCGTCGTGGATCAGCACACGTTCGTCCCGGCCGACCTGCGCCGGATGGCCATTGCCTCCGGTGCAGTGGATGTGGACGTGCGCACCGAAGAGCTGACCGCTGCCTGGTTCGGCTGGCCGGTGCGTACCTTCGAAGCGGCTGTGCCCGAAGGAAAGCTCGGCTACGACTGGGCGAATTTCGCCTACCGTTCCTGGTTACGGCTCTCCGCAGTGGACAACCGCCTACTGTCCCGGGTCGTTCCCGGTGGCCTGTTCTACAACGCTCTGGTCACCGGCGTGAAGCCTGCGCCTGCCCAGCGGCTTCCCAGCTGAAGGCCGATAGGAGCGCGGGCGGCGTCGATGGCTGGTCGGCCACCGATCCACTACCGGGAGGGCGATTGAGGGGACAGGTTCGTGCCCGGCTGCGGCCGAGTTGAGCCATTGAACTCGCCCGCTCGAGCGCGCCGCACGACTGGACTTGGTGTGCGTCACCCCCTTCGGTTGGGCTTGAGCGCCCTCGCCGGCGAGATTGCGACGGTTACTGCCCACGGCCCCAGCGTCCAGTCCGGCGGAGGGTCCTCGTAGGGCTGCTACCCAGGTGCGAGGCGCTCTCCGACGAACAGCGCTTCCGGGTGATGGTCTCCGGCAAATCGATACTGCTGCATGCGGTTGCCTGCAGGCTTGAGGCCGACGCCGAGAGTCCAGCCTGAGATCGTTGTCCGTAATGCCCACCAGCAGTCGTCATCCACTGATGTGCGCATGGTGCAGCCGTGTGGATCGTCGACCCCAAACCTTTCAGAGCTACCCATGAGGGCGACGCGGTCGGGGTGGAACTTCCCGGTGTTCCGGTACCGCCCCCACGCCATGGATTCGAGATATCCCAGCGCCTCCTTGATTGGTTTGAACTCTCGCGTATCGACGCGGCGCCCGACATCGTCGAGGTCCTGAGATCTGGCGGTGAGCTGTTCTAGTTGCTCGAGCGCGACTCGGGACCGTTCGGCGAGCAGGGGTTGCGCCCATGTGACGATCCCGCCTAGCAACGTCCAGCACTTGGCGCTGGCAACCTGGGTGTCGTAGGCGAGTTCCCGGCCGTGGAGGACCCCGTGTCTGGCTGGAAAGCCGACTATCTGTGTTTGATCCACCCTGGTGCCATACACCTTTCGCAGGGCGTCGAGCCCTGCCTCAATGGCGACCAGCTGCGTCGTGTCGACGACGTTGGCCTGGCGAGTGAGGCTCGTGGAGAAGAACATTCCGCCGTCGCTGGCGTCGGCGGTGATGCCTTCTGCCTGGGCCAGGATCAGTGGCACGGATGCCTCGTAGCGTTCGAGTGCGTGGTGATGGCGGGCGAGCTCGAGCAGTCGGCCGCGCTCGGCCATGAGCCGAGCCATCTCTGGGTCTTGGTTAGCGCCAAGCCGAAGGACGCGGCTGACGATCCGTCGGAAGAATCCGTCGTCGACCTGCGCGGCGAGGACGTCGTCGGCGGCTTGGCCGAGACCCGCATGGGTCGTCGACGGCCTTGGTAATCACGTCGTGGTTTAGGTCCGCGGCCATCCAACCTCGTGGGCCGAGTACCTCCAGCGCCGCGGCAGTCTGCTGGACGAGCCGCTCAATCTGACGACGCTGCACTGGGAATAGCGCGGAGAGCGCTTGGAAGTCCTCAGGCAGACGGCGTCGAGGGCCGTGACATGGTGGCTCGGTGCCTACGCTCGATGTTGCGCGTCTGGATGTCAGACTTACAAACTGCTGTGAGCGACCGTGCATAGTCGGGCAGCTCCTCGACCGTCGGGTTTCACTGGCGCGGTGGTGGGTGGTGCATGGGGTTGATCCGTGGCGTTCGTGCTGGGTCGATCCAGGTAGGTGGGGTGAACCAGGCTCGTCCATGGTGGATGGCGACGGTCCAGTCGCCTGTTTCGATCTCGTGGTGGTGGAACAGGCAGAGCAGCACACCGTTGTCGAGGCTGGTCTTGCCGCCGTCCAGCCAGGAGAGGATGTGGTGGGCCTGAGTCCAGGACACCGGCCGGTCGCAGCCGGGCCAGGCGCAGCCCCGGTCGCGGACCTCGAGG
>JALZIL010000011.1 GCA_030860305.1 Actinomycetota bacterium | reverse complement strand
GTGACCCAGGAGGCACTGGGCAACGCGGTCAAACATGCCGGCGTGGCAGCCGTACGGGTTCGGCTGCACCGGCGCGGTGACCACGTCATCCTCGACGTCCGTGACGACGGGGTCGGCTATCGGCAAGGCCTGGACGGGACGGCCGAGCCAAGGCCGGCCGGACACGACCGCGGGTTGGGCTTGCGCAGCATGGCCGAGCGGATCAGGGCCGTCGGGGGGGAGCTCGAATTGTGGTCAGCGCCCGGTCGCGGTACGCACGTACGGGCCATCGTCCCGGACCCGCCCGATGAGGTAGAGCGCGTCCAACCCCGTCCTGAGCCCCCAGAAGTGAGGTACAGCGCGTCTGACCTCAGGCGGTGATCTGCGTTCGGCGGGCCGCGACGATCGTCGCCAGATCGTGCCGAACGGCAATGGGGTCGCTGGTGATCCGGGCGTAGGTCACCCGAATGACCTGCCACCCGACCGTCGCCAGCGCGGCATCGCGGCGTACGTCGCGCTCTCGCTGCGCGGTGCTGCCGTGATAGGCGGCGCCATCGAGTTCAACTCCGAGCTTGAGTTCCGGCCATGCCAGGTCGAGCACGTAGCGCGATCCGTCGACGACCACCAGGAACTGTCGGCGTGGACGCGGCAGGCTCGGATGCTCGAAGACGCGGCGTAGTCCGAAGATCTCCAGTTCGCTGTGCGCACCTGCACGCAATTGGTCGGCCAACTCGATGAGTTCGCGGCGGCCGCGCAAGAGTGGTCTGTCGTCGGCAAGCGCGCGAATCTCCTCGGACGAGACTCGGCCGTCCCGGACCGCCGTGATCACCAGGTCTCTGCGGTGCCCGCGGTCCAGCATGGCCCAACAGTCGACCAGCGTAGGAGCAGGCCGTACGGCCGGCAGGCCCGAGCTGTACGCGAGCAGGTGGCGCGGAAGTTCCGCGCTGGCATGCCGGTGAATGACAACGAATCTATTTGTCCGATGGTCGGCAGTGCGCGGGATCAACACGTGTACGTGTTCGCTGTCCGGCACTCGGATTCGCCAGATCCGCGCCGCGCTCAGATGGCTGAGCGCCGCATCCGGCCCGGCGAAGGCCAAGGCCGCGCGGAGACGAATCCTGGCGTCCTGTGCTAGTGCCGGGGTCGAGTAGACCCTCGGAAGCAGGCGGACAATACTTCCACGTGAGACCGCATGGTCGAGCACATTGTGGTCGGTGACCCCCAAGAGCTGCTCTCGGGTGAATAGGCCCTCTCCGGTGCGGAGCACGGCCTGCAATTCGGGACGCATGCCGCTGACCTTGCCAACTCCGCGACGACTCCGGGCCGCGTCAGCGAAGCTGTGGACAACCAGTCGGTACCGACCGCGTCCCTCCCCCAGTGAGGTACAGCGCGTCTTACCCCGGAAAACAGGCTGAAAGCAGAGGCCAGACGCGCTCTACCTCAGGGCGTTGACGGAGCCGCGCAGAGCAGCCGACGTCTCGCGTACCCGCTCGGACAACGCGGCCTGACCCGCGCCGATGCCCTCGACCCGGCCCCCCCAGTCATGCAGAGCCTGGTCGACCAGCGCCCGGCCGAAGGAGAACGTCAGCGGCCATGGAGCGGGCCGCGCTGCGATGCCGGCCAGATGCTGGGTTGCCACGTCGGCCGGCTGCCCGCCGGACAAAAAGGCGATCCCGGCCACCTCGGGCGCCACGATTCGGCGCAGGGCAGCCACCGTGCTTTCGGCGACATCGGCCACGGCGGCCTCATCCAGCCGATCCAGTCCCGGCGTGATCATGTTCGGCTTGAGCACCATCGACGGCAGGTCGAGTTCGGCATATGCCAGCTCAGCGAAGACCTCGAGCAACGCGAAGCTGCTCACCGCCTCGCACTGGTCCATGGTGTGGTCACCGGCCGCAACCACCTCCGGCTCCACGATCGGGACGATGCCCTGCTCCTGACACAACATGGCGTACCGGGCAAGGGCATGCGCGTTGGCGCGCAGCGCAGGCTGCGTGGGCAGACCTTGCCCGATGGTGATGACGGCGCGCCATTTCGCGAACACTGCTCCCCGAGAGGCGAAGTCCCGCAGGCGGTCTCGCAGGCCGTCCAGACCCTCGGTGACCGTCTCTCCGGGTGCACCGGCCAACGGCTTGGCTCCGGTGTCGACTTTGACGCCGGTGGCCAGGCCCATCTCGGCCAGCGCCTCGGGAAAAAGGCGCCCGTCGGACAGCCGTTGATTGAACGTCTCTTCGGAGAGGATGACACCGCTCACGCTGTCGGACAGCCCGGGTGTGGTCACCAACATCTCGCGGTACGCGCGCCGGGAGTCCTCGGAGGCAGTGATGCCCTGCCCTTCGAGGCGCTTGTCCATGGTGGCGGGGCTCTCGTCCGCGGCAAGGATGCCGCGAGGCCGAGCCACCAGATCCGCTGCAGCGCGCCGGAGTTCGTCCACCGATCAGTCCTCCCTGTGCATACCCGCCGCCATGGCGGGCGTCGGGTGTTCGTAGTCGACCGCGGAGTACTCGGCCAACCGGTCCAGGCGGTGGGTGGCGGTCACATGTCGTACGGTCCCCGACTTCGCCCGCATCACGATCGAGTCGGTCACCGCCGTCCCTGCACGCCTAGGCCCCCGATACCGAGCAGGAGATCGACACCGGAATCGGGACTGCAGGCCATCAATGCGCCGGCCACATCACCGTCACTGATGAATTGGATACGCGCCCCCGCGGCGCGCACATCCGCGACCAGGCTGTCGTGCCGTGGCCGATCCAAAATGCAGACGGTGACGTCGTTGATCGTGGAGCCCATTACCTTCGCGACGGCGCGAAATGTTGTCGGCCACCGGCGCTTCGAGATCCATGAGGGCCGCGGCCGCAGATCCGGTCACCAGCTTGTTCATGTAGAAGACCTGCCGGCGGATCGAACATCGAGCCGCGTGGCGCAACGGCAAGCGCCGCGACAGCGTTGGACTTTCCTTGGCCGCCCGGGTCGTACCGTCGATCGGATCGACTGCCAGTCGTAGGACTGGCCGGTCCCGTCAGCGACCCGCTCACCGTTGAACAACATCGGCGCTTGTTCCTTCTCGCCTTCGCCGATGACCACAACGCCATCCATTGCGACCGTGGACATCATCGTCCGCAGCGCGGTGATGGCCGCCTGATCGGCGTCGTTCTTGGCTCCGCGGCCCACCCACCGGCCGCCGGCCAGCGCAGCTGCCTCGGTCACCCGCAGCAGATCGAGGGCACGGTTGTGGTCCGGTGCCGGTCGCGTTGGTGTCTGGCCCACGACCGGCTCCTCCTCGCCTCGACCCACATACTCAGGTGATCGCGACGCTAGCCGTGCACCGGGCCGACCGCCTCCCCCGTCAGGTGGACGACTGGGGGGACGTTCAACCCACCGTGATCTTGACTTTGTTGCGGTTTCTGGGCGGATCTATCGGCGTGTCGCCGCAATAAGGTCAAGATCACGAAATCCGGCTCTCAACCTTCGTGGGCGGGCCGCCAGCCGGGTACGGACAGCACGTGTTCGACGAACAGCCTGGTCGCCGGGGTGGGCGTCATCCCGGTGACCAGATGCCAGGGCCGTACCAGCGGGGTGC
>JALZIL010000009.1 GCA_030860305.1 Actinomycetota bacterium | reverse complement strand
CCGATGGTCAGCGCACCGAGCTTGCGGGCCATGCTCGCCACGACCGGGGCTCCTCCGGTACCGGTGCCACCCCCCTCGCCGGCTGTGACGAAGACCATGTCCGCGCCCTTGAGGACCTCCTCGATCTCCTCGCGGTGGTCTTCTGCGGCCTTGCGGCCGACCTCGGGAAGGGCGCCCGCTCCGAGCCCTCGGGTCAACTCGCGGCCCACGTCGAGTTTGACGTCCGCATCGCTCATCAACAGCGCCTGCGCATCGGTGTTGATCGCGATGAATTCGACGCCCTTGAGACCCACCTCGATCATCCGGTTGACGGCATTGACCCCTCCGCCACCGATGCCGACCACCTTGATCACGGCGAGATAGTTGTGTGGAGGTGTCACGATGCCGCTCCCTAGTAGTCTTACCCTCTACTGAAGGCTTATAGTTATGTCAACCTGCCGGCTCCTGAAAAGGTAAGGGACGCATCGGCTGCCAGCGTCGCAAGACGCGCCGTCGGAGGGCCACTTTCTTCGCCAATCCGGCGAAGCCGCACGCTGCTGGCGCTGCGTCGCGGTGGCCGGTGCTGGCGCTCGGGTACCGCACATAGGAAGCTAGCGCCCGTGACCGAACCGCCCACCCCCGCCGAGGTGATGCTGGAGGCGACCAAGGCGAGCCTGCGCTCCGGCCGGATGAAACCCGCCGTCGTGACCAGACACCAACTGGACGCGCTGGCCGATGCCGGATATCGCCTTCATCCGGTCATCGAAGACGGCGGCGCCGCGCTTCTCCTCGCGACAGCCAAGAAGGCCTTCCGGTCTGGCCGATTCCGCCCCGCCGACGTCGTCGTCATGCAACTGGACGAGCTCGCAGCGGCGGGACATTTCTTCGAACTGTCCCGCGGCAGTGACTCCGCAGCCTGTGACGAATTCGCCTGGGGACCAGATTCTTTCGAGTCCTGTGCGGAGTGCGGCCTGTCGTTCTGGCGGCACGGGGAGAACGATTCTGAAGACCGGCCCACGCACCACGGCAGCGAGAGCTAGTCCTCGCCCGACGCAGCGCTTGCATCGAGCTGGGACCGAAGTCGCTTCGGGGCGATCTGGCGGTAGGCCTCGCGCACGATCTCCTCGATCTCCGACCAGTCGACCGGCACGTCCAGCCATATTCCTAGCCAACCCCGCCCACCGACGTAGGGCGGGCGGAAGAAACGGTCCGGTGCCGCGGCAACCTGCGCCTCCTGCTCCCCCACCGGAGCAGCGCACCAGAACCCCACGCGGTCGTCGTGGTGCCGGTCGGCGTAGGTCACGAAGACCTTCTTGTCCCGGATGAACCAGGTGGGCTCTCCATGGCTGAGGCGCTCGGTCGTCTCCGGCAGGTCCAGGCAGAGCGCCCGGAGTCGCTCGAGGGGTGAGCTCATTCCCGCGGTAGGCAATCACACGCTCGGCTCCGTACTCGCTCCGCTCCTCTGTTCCGCCTCGTGCGCTTCGCGCACCGTGCGGTCCGCTCCTCCCTCGCTGGCGCTCGATCGATGCTCCCGCACTCTCCGCGATGCTCGTACCTCGCTGCGATGCTCACTCGCGTCGCACTCGGCCAAGCAGGTAGAACTCGTCATTCGGCGGAACCGCGGCCCAGTGAGCAAGCCGATTCGACAGCGCGAAGAGGGCCGCGATCGAACCGATGTCCCAGATGTCGTCCTGGGTGAAGCCGGCGTCAGCCAGTTGCTCGACATGGTCGAGGCGAACCGCTGCCGGGTCCACCGCCACCAGCAGTGCCACCTCCAGCATCACCCGCTGAGCAGCAGACAGCGGCGCCTTGCGCCAGTCGACGGCGACCTGGTCGGCCAGGTGGGGGTCGCGGGACCGGATCCGGACAATGGCACCATGCGCCACAACACAATAGAGACAGTCGTTGGCCGCGCTGGTCACCACGACGATGAGTTCACGGTCAGCCTTCGACAGCGCCTTGGAGTCTTTGTCCATCAGCGCGTCGTGATAGGCGAAGAAGGCCCGCCACTCCACCGGACGCCAGGCCAGGGCCATGAAAATGTTCGGGACGAAGCCCGACTTGTCGGCGACCACGGCGATCCGCTCGGCCAGATCAGGCGGCAGCTCGCCGAGCCCCGGCACCGGAAATCGACTGACGGAGTCGTTCGCAGTGCGGCTCATGACCTCACCGTACGACTGCCGATGTCGGAGAACTCACGTCGTAGACGGTCCCGACGACTCCGCCGGCCAGCAACCCGGCCAGGATTGCAGATTTGCGGGCTGAACCGTCCGGGCTTCCCCAGATCACAGTGCGCCCGTCGGTGAGTTCCAGTTCGATCTCGGTCAGGCTCGGCGCGCTGACGATGACCAAGATCGTCCGGATCACCGGACTCAGCGCCGCGATGACCTCGAGCCCGGCCAGGGTGGCCCGGTCGTTCTGGCCGGCCTGCTCGACCCGCAGTGCAACGACGCCTTCGGGCAGGACGCTGACCTGCGCGAAGAGGACTCCCGAGCGATCCACCAGCCAGGTGGCACCGTTGACGTCCACTGCGGCCACCGCCGAGCGTTCGGTCACCTGGACGACCAATGTGCTCGGCCAGTCCCGGCTGACCCTGGCCGCCTCGATCTGGCTGATGTTCTCCAAGGCGGTTTCAGCTGCAGCGAGGTCGACCCGGGCCAGCGGCGTGCCCTCCGGAATCGCCAAGACGTCCTCGACCGTTTCCGAGGACAGCAGCTGCGCCCCCCGGACCTCGATGGCGTCCACCTCGAGGGCGCTGGAGTAGAAGACCACCCAGCCGAGACTGCCGGCCAGGACCAGCAACGCCGCTACAACGCTCAGCCATCTGCGCCGGGTCATCGTCGCTGATCCATGAGGCTCATGCCGCCGGCCGACTCGTCCTGTCCGGCCAGGCTGGTGAGTACCTCACGGCCGATCATGGCGATGTCACCGGCGCCCAAGGTGAGGACCAGATCCCCGGGCCGGGCAAGGGATGCCAACAACGGAGCAACCTGCAACCAGGACGGCTGGAAGTGCACCTGCTCGGCCGGCAGCGGGATGTGCGAGGCAACCATCGATCCGGACACGCCCGGAATCGGATCTTCACGAGAGCCGAAAATGGCCATGACGACGACAGCATCCGCCGCGCCGAGGGCCGCGCCGAACTCGTGGGCGAATGCCCGGGTCCGGCTGAACAGATGAGGTTGGAACGCGACGATCAGCCGCCCGTCCCCAGCCACCGACCGAGCGGCACGCAGCTGCGCGGTGATCTCAGTGGGATGGTGTGCGTAGTCGTCGTACACCCGTACGCCACCCACGGTCCCGAGGTGTTCGAACCTTCGGTGCACGCCGGCATAGGCCCCGAGCCCGTCGATCATGGCCTGCGCTGGAAGGCCCAGTTCGATCCCGGCGAGCAGGGCCGCGGCGGAGTTCAGGGCCATGTGCTCGCCCGGCGCATGCAACTGGACCCGGCCCAGCGCTGTCCCGTCCAGAGTGGCCTGATAGATGATGCCGCCGGTGCCGCCTGCGTCGTGCTTCAAGTCGGTGAGCTGCAGGTCGGCATCGTCCCCGCGGCCGTATCTGCGTACCCGTACGCCGCATTCCTGCGCTGCGCCGAGTAGGGAACGCGCTCCCGGGTCGTCGGCGCAGAGCACCAAGAAGCCACCCGGCCGGATCGTCGCGACGAACCGTTCGAAGCCCGAGGTGATCGCTGGGAGGTCCGTCCAGTTGTCGAGGTGATCCGCCTCGATGTTCGTGACGATCGCGGCCGACGGCGCGAGCAGCAGAAAAGATCCGTCGCTCTCGTCGGCCTCGGCGATGAACAGGTCACCACTACCATGGTGGGCGTTGGACCCGGATTCGTTGAGATGCCCGCCGATGGCGAACGACGGGTCCACACCGCAGTTCAGCAGCGCCACGGTGAGCATCGAGGTGGTCGACGTCTTGCCGTGCGTACCGGCCACAGCCACACTGCGCCGGCCGGCCAGGACCGCAGCCAGTGCGACCGCCCGCGGCACGACCAGCAGGCCGCGTTCACGCGCCGCGACCAGCTCGGGATTGTTCGGTCGGATTGCCGTCGACACCACGACGGTGTCGACGTCGGCGAGGTTGTCCGCCGAGTGACCCACGCTGACCCGGGCGCCGAGCGCGCGTAGGGCCAATAGCACAGCTGATTCCTTGGCGTCACTGCCCGACACCGGTGCCCCACGTCCCAGCAGGATGCGGGCTATGCCGCTCATCCCGGCACCGCCGATACCCACGAAATGCACCCGGCCCAGCGCTTCGGCGGTGGGCGTGGGCGCGCTCCAGGTGGCCATGTTCATAGAACGGCGGTTCATTGAACGGCGGCGTTCATCGGACAGTGGCCATGACCAGCTCGGCCATCCGCGCGGCGGCATCCCGACGACCGAACCGTGCGGTGGCCGACGCCATTGCGGCAAGTCTGATGTCGTCGAGCAGCAGATCGGCCACGGTGCCCAGGATGAGGTCCGGGCTCAACGCGGAGTCCTCGACCAGCAGCCCGCCGCCGGCCTCGACCACCGGCTCGGCGTTGCGCCGCTGTTCGCCGTTACCGATCGGCAAAGGGACGAAGACCGCCGGAAGTCCAACCGCAGACAGCTCTGCGCAGCTCACCGCGCCGGCCCGGCACAGTGCCAGATCCGCCGCGGCGTAGGCCAGATCCATCCGCTCGAGGTAGGGCGCGACGACGTAGGGTGCAGACCCGGCCTTCGATCCAGGCCCGTCGAGGACAAGATTCTTGCCACCGACGGCATGCAGGATCTGGATCTCCTTGGCGCGCAGCCGGTCTACCGCCGCGGCCACGGCGGTGTTGAGACTGCGCGCCCCCTGCGAACCGCCGAAGACGAGCAGCGTCGGGCGGGTGGGATCGAGACCGAAATGGGCGCGGGCCTGCGCCCGCACGGCAGCTCGGTCGAGGTTCGCGATCGTCGGACGCAACGGCATCCCGACCACTTCGGCACCGGCCAGCGGCGTGCCTGGGAAGGTCACCGCGACCACATCGGCGAACCGAGCTGCGATCCGATTGGCCAGGCCGGGTACGGAGTTCTGTTCGTGCACGACGATCGGCAGGTGTGCTCGGCGGGCGGCGAGGTAGGCCGGAAGCGCCACATAACCACCGAATCCGACGACCGCCTCGGCTCTGGTGGCACGCAGGATCCGCTCGGCCGCCCGAACCGAGTTCCACAGCCGCCCCGGCACGAGCAACAGATCGATGGTGGGTCTACGCGGCAGCGGAACCGGTGGGATCAGCTCCAGCTGAAATCCGCGGGCCGGGACGAGGGACACCTCGAGACCGCGGGTGGTACCGAGGCAGGTGAGCCGCCCGCCCGGATCGGCGACGCGCAGCGCATCGGCGACGGCCAGCATCGGTTCGATGTGTCCAGCGGTTCCTCCACCGGCGAGCACGATCCGCCGGGAGGTCATCGTCGCGTGCCGCGCGGCTGGCCTGAGGTGCGACCTCGCGCCCGCGGTGCCGCGTCGCTGGCCCGACTTCCTGGCGCTGCTTGACGCCGAGGTTGCCGGCGCTCGGAACCAGCGCTGTGCGGCACCGGGGCCATCAACCGCGCCCACCACGTCCGGCGACGGCGTTTCAGGTAGGAGACCGCCGCGGGCTCGTGCCGGGCGAAGTTGGCCAGGATGCCGAGGGTGAACATCGTCAGTACCAGGGACGTCCCTCCGGAGGAGATCAGCGGCAACGGCAGCCCGGTGATCGGAAGCAGCCCCACGACGTACCCGACATTGATCAGCGCCTGACCGATCAACCAGACCGTGATGGCGGCGGCGGCGAGCCGGATGAAACCGTCGTTGGTGCGCCGCGCGACCCGGATGCCGGCATAGGCCAGCAGGCCATAGAGGGCCAGGACGAGCAGGCACCCGGCGAAACCGAGTTCCTCGCCGATGATCGCGAAGATGAAGTCGCTGTCCTGCTCGGGTAGCAGGCCCCACTTCATCCGGCTGTTGCCCAGACCCACCCCCCACCAACCGCCGGTGGCCAGGGCGTACAGGCCGTTGGCAGCCTGAAGGGTGGCCCCCTGAGGATCGGCGAAGGGGTCGAGGAACCCGGTCAGCCGGGCCGCTCGGTAGTCCTCGGCGGCGATTATCAAGGCCACCGCGGCGACCAGCACTGTGCCCATCATCACGAACAGCCGGGCCGGCGCCCCGACCGACCACAACAGGGAGAACAGGATCAGGAAGAAGACCAGTGCGGTTCCGAGGTTGGGTTGCATCAGGACCAGCACGCCCAACAGGACGCCGGCCGGAACGAGCGGGACCAGCAGATGTCGCCACCGGTCGATCAGTTTCCGCTTGCGCACCAGCAGATCTGCGCCCCACACCACAAAGGCGAGCTTGGCCAACTCCGACGGTTGCAGACTGAGCGGCCCGATCTCGAACCAGCGCCGGGCTTCGTTGTACTCCTCCCCGATTCCCGGAATCAGGACGAGAACCAGCAGCAGCAGGGCGATCAGCATGCCGGGACCGGCCAGTCGTCGCAGCAGCGTCGGTCGCATCCGAAGGGCGATCCAGAACGCCACCAGCCCGAGTACGGCGAAAGCGACCTGCCCGCTGAAGCTCGCGTAGACCGAGCCGTTCTCCTGCAGCGAGTCCACGCTGGTCGCCGAGAACACCATGATCAGGCCGATCAGCAACAACGCCCCGCCGGCGGCGAGCACGAGGTGGAACGAGGTCAGCGGCCGGTCGCCGAGCCCCGGCCGCCCGGTCGGCCGGGTCACCACATGCGCCGTGGGTCCGGAGCTGACCAGGGTCATGTCGCGTGCTCCCCAGGCAGCTGCGCCACGGCCTGGGCGAACGCTTCGGCACGGGCTGTGTAGTTCAGGAACATGTCCATCGACGCTGCAGCCGGTGCCAGCAGCACCGTGCTACCCGGGCGCGCGGTTGCCGCTGCCGCCCGGACGACCTCGATCATGGCCCCATCGTCGTTGCTGCTGACGTCCATGACCGGGACTTCGGGCGCGTGTCGCGCCAGGGCCTGCCCGATCACCGCCCGGTCGGCTCCGAGGAGTACGACGGCGCGCAGCCGATCGCGCACCGCAACGACCAGGTCGTCGACGTCGGCTCCCTTGAGCAAACCGCCCGCGATCCAGACCACGTCGGCGTAGGCCGACAGGGACGCCCGGGCGGCGTGCGGGTTTGTCGCCTTGGAATCATCCACGTAGGTGACCCCGTCCTTGACAGCGATGACCGTATTGCGATGCGGGCCCGGCCGGTAGGAACGCAACCCCCGGGCGACCGCCTCAGCGGGTACCTGCACACTGCGCGCCAACCCCGCCGCGGCCAGGGCGTTGGCGACGTTGTGGTCCCCCGGCATCGGCACGTCGCTGACCAGGGCGAGCTCGGTGGCCTTGCCGCCGCCGGCGCCGCCGCCGAAGGCCCGGTCGATGAGTACGCCGTCGGCAATCCCCAGGGCGCCCTGCGGTGGGGCCCCCAGGGTGAAGCCGACCGGATGCGGATGACCGTGGGCAAGGCGGCTCGACCACTCGTCGTCGCGGTTGACCACCGCGATGGCGGCGCGATCGAAGGCCACCCGCTTGGCCTCGGCATAGGCCCGCAGGGAACCGTGCCAGTCCAGGTGGTCCGGAGCCACGTTGAGTACGGTCGCGGCCTGCGCTCGGATCGAGGGCGATCGGGCCAACTGGAAGCTCGACAGTTCGACGGCAAGAACGTCGTAATGCACCGGCCCGGTGACCACATCGACCAGCGGCAGCCCGATGTTGCCGGTGGCGATACTGGCGAGGCCCGCCGATCGCAGCATCGAGGCCAGCATCCCCACGGTCGTGGTCTTACCGTTCGTGCCGGTCACCACCAGCCATGCGGGTCCATCGGGAGACCGCAGCTGCCAGGCCAATTCCGGCTCGGCGATGATCTGCTTGCCCGCCGCTCGTGCGGAGACCAGCACCCGGTGCTGTGGCGCTATCCCAGGCGTGGCGAGCACGACATCGACGTCGACGGGCACCTCCGCCGGCATCTCGATCTCATGCACCCGACCGGGATCGGCCGAGAGGTCCTCGAGCAGGTCGTGGGGCAAGACACCGGCCCGATCGTCGGCAACCGTGATCAGTGCTCCGACCCGGCTCAGCGCGCGAATTGCGGCCAGGCCGCTGACCCCGGCGCCCAGGACGAGCACCCGCCGACCGGTCCACGGCACGGGGCCGGGGTGCGGCTGACCGACGTTGCGTGGCCCGGTCACTCGAGCTCGGCGAGGCTGAGCCAATCGGCATAGAAGAGGCCCAGGCCGAAGGCCACCGCCATGCCGGTGACGATCCAGAAGCGGACCACGACGGTGTTCTCGGTCCAGCCGGCCAACTCGAAGTGGTGGTGGATGGGTGCCATCCGGAAGATCCGGCGGCCACCCCCGACGCGGAAGACGACGATCTGAATGGTCACCGACATGGCGACGACGACGAACAGACCACCCAGGACGACCAGCAGCAGCTCGGTACGGGTGAGGATCGCAAGCCCGGCCATGAGTCCACCCAGGGACAGCGACCCGGTGTCGCCCATGATGATCCTGGCCGGTGAGGCGTTCCACCACAGGAACCCGAAGCAGGCACCCATCGCGGCGGCCGAGATCAGAGTGATGTCCAGCGCGTCGCGTACCGAGTAGCAGCCGGGCTCGGCCAGCCGCGCGCAGTCGTGACCGAACTGCCAGAACGAGACGATCAGATAGGAGCCGAAGACCATCACCGAGGCGCCTGAGGCCAAGCCATCGAGCCCGTCGGTGAAGTTGACAGCATTGGAGAAGGCGCTGATCAGCAGCAGCGCGAAAGCCACGAAACCGACCGTTCCCAGGGTCAGCGGGGCGATGTCGCGAACGAAGGACAGCACCGTCGAGCCGGGGGTCAGTCCGTTGGCGTTGCGAAATTGCAGGGCGAGTACCGCGAAACTCACACCGATCACGAGCTGACCGACCAGCTTGGCGGTTTTGTTCAGGCCGAGGTTGCGCTGGTTGCGGATCGAGATGTAGTCGTCGAGGAAACCGACCACTCCGAGTCCGACGAACAGATAGATCAGCAACAGCCCGCTGGCCGTAGGCCCGCGGCCGTCTTCGCCGATCAGAAACAGATAAGCCCCGAAGTACCCGACCACGGTGGCCAGGACGATGACGGCGCCACCCATCGTGGGGGTGCCCTTTTTGGTGATGTGGTGCTCGGGCCCGTCAACCCGGATTTCTTGGCCGAAACCCCTGCGCTGAAGCATCCGGATGGCGATCGGCGTGAACAGGATGGAGATCGCCAGTGCGATCACCGCAGCGATGAGAACCGATCTCATGTCAGGTCGGCTTCTGCGAGCAGGGCATCGGCGAGCCGTTCCAGCCCGACATAGCGCGAGGCCTTGACCAGAACCACATCCCCGGAGCGAAGCTGGGAGCGCAGCAATTGCAGCGCCGCGCTCATATCCGGCACGTGGATGAACCCCTCTTCCTTGGCTGGCCCACCAGCCGCGCCAGCATAAATCCCCGCTGCATCCGCACCTACGGCGACTAGCCGGTCGACTCCCCGCCGTCGTATCTCGTGGCCCACGGCTTCGTGTTCGGCCGCTGCCTGGTTGCCGAGTTCGCCCATCGCTCCGAGCACCGCCCAGGTACGGCGGTCACCGCCGGCCACCGCGATGAGCGCGTCCAGGGCGGCCCGCATCGATTCGGGATTCGCGTTGTACGCGTCGTTGAGGATGCTCACCCCGTCGGCTCGGTCGGTGAGATCCATCCGCCATCGGCTGCGGGGCAGTGCGTGCCCGAGTCCGAGGCCGATCTCGGTGAGCCGCTGGTCGGTCGCGGCGCTGGTCACCCGGGCCGGTGGCCGATCGCGAGCCACGGTAGCCAGCGCAACCGCGGCGGCGGCCGAGGCGTTGGCCGCCTGATGGGCACCGACCAACCGGAGGGCCACCTCGACCTGGCCGGCGCCGGCCGACAACCGGAAGCGGGGCCGGCCGCCGATGCTGAGATCGATCCCGTCGTAGCGGATATCGGCCCCCGGCGCGCTACCGAAGGTCCACACCTGCGCGGCCGTACGACCGGCGAGGTAGGGCGTCGCCGGATCGTCGGCGTTGAGGATCGCGACTCCACCGTCGCCGGCAGCCGGAAGTGCGGCAACGAGTTCGGACTTGGCCGTGGCCACGACGGCGGCCGAGCCGAACTCACCGAGATGAGCGGTGCCGATGTTCAGCACCACCCCGATCGCGGGGCGCGCGATCTGGGTCAGCCGGGCGATGTGGCCGATGCCACGCGAACCCATCTCCAGGACCAGGTAACGGGTGGCCGGCTCGACTCGCAGCGCGGTCAGCGGGACGCCGAGGTCGTTGTTGTAGGAACCGATGGGACTCACGGTGGCGCCCCATCCAGATAGAAGATCGCCGATCAGGTCCTTGGTGGAGGTCTTTCCGCTGGACCCGGTGATGCCGACGATGACCAGCTCGGGCAGCCGGGCCAGGACCGCCTTCGCCAGCGCGCCCAGGGCGATCACCGGGTCGGCGACGACGACGCACGGGACCTGCGGGATCGCACGGACGGTCACGACGGCTACGGCACCCGCTCGGTGGGCCGCTGCAGCGAAGTCGTGGCCGTCGGTGTGCTCCCCGGGCAAGGCGACGAACAGGTCACCCTGACCGCACGACCGCGAGTCGATCCGCACCTCACCGGTGATCGCAATCGTGGCCGGGTCTCTCCCGGCGGCGGTCGGGTCACTCTCGGCTGCGGCCGTACCGGGGTCCCACCGTCCGTGCGTGGCAGCGAGCACCTCGGCGACCGACAGGGCGATCACGGTTCCTGCCCAGTTGACCAGCCGTGGCGGGCCAATGCACGGCGCAGGACCTGTCGGTCGTCGAAGGGGGAGGTCACGCCGGCGATCTCCTGGCCCTGTTCGTGCCCCTTTCCGGCGATGACCACAATGTCGCCAGGAGCAGCCCGATCCACCGCAACCTCGATCGCCTCGGCCCGGTCATCAACCTCGACCACGGCACCTCGATGTGCTGTGTCCACGGACTGCGCGCCCGTGCGCATCGCGGTCCGGATCGCGGCCGGGTCCTCCGATCGTGGGTTGTCGTCGGTGATGATCAGCACATCGCTGCCCCGCGCGGCGACCGCGCCCATCAGTGGACGCTTTCCGGCGTCCCGGTCCCCACCGCAGCCGAGCACCAAGATCACGGCTCCGTCAGTCTGGGGTCGCAGCGCCTGGAGCACAGTCGCGACAGCGGCCGGGGTGTGCGCGTAGTCGACCACCGCCGTAAACGGTTGCCCGGCCGCAACGACCTCCATCCGCCCCGGGACTCGGGCGGCTTCCAGTCCCTGTAAACCACGCTCGACGTCGTACCCGGCGCGGTCGAGCATCGCCAGCGCCAGCAACGCGTTCGCGACATTGAAGTCGCCTGGCAGCCCCAGCCGGACCGGCAGTTCGCGCCCGCCCGGGCCGTGCGCCACGAACGCGGTCGCTCCTCCATGGGTGTGAACGTCAGAGGCGTACCAGTCGGCCTGCCGCTGTCGGACGGCCGATACGGTGACGGTGCTCGGCCGGAGGAGTCTTCGGCCCCACTCGTCGTCCACCAGCACGACCTCGTACTTCGCGCGGCCGTCGAAGAGCAGGGCCTTGGCTGCAAAGTAGGCCCCCAGGTCACCGTGGAAATCCAGGTGATCCTGGCTGAAGTTGGTGAAGCCGGCGACCTCGAAGCCCGTACCCGCCACCCGGTCCAATGCAAGCGCATGACTGGAGACCTCCATGGCCACCGAGTCGACGCCGTTCTCGACCATCAGCGCGAGGGTCGCCTGCAGGTCGGGCGCTTCGGGGGTCGTACGTTGCGCCGGTACGGCCACCAGCCCCTCCGCGGTATGCATACGGGTTTCGATCGTCCCGATCAGTCCGGGGCGCTGCCCCGCGGCGCGAAGGGCGGCCTCGAGCAGGTAACTCGTCGTCGTCTTGCCATTGGTGCCGGTCAAACCCAGGACCGCCAGGTGTCGACTCGGATCGCCGTAGATCGCGGCGGACACCTGCCCCAGCACCGCGCGCGGATCTGCGACGACAAGGTGTGGAACTTCCGCGTCCAGAGTGGACCCGTACCTGGCCCCGGCCGGATCGGTGAGGATGGCCACTGCACCGGCATCGATGGCGGCTGCGGCAAAAGCGATCCCGTGCGTGTTGGCACCGGGAAGTGCCGCGAACAGGTCGCCCGGCCGTACGTCGGCCGAGCGCAGGGTGACGCCGGAGACCTCGACCAGTCGACGTTCTGGCTCGACCTGGGCACCCAACAGGGCCGCCAGCTCAACCAACGGGATCGGTGGGAGCTGGGCGGGGCGAGAGAGGGCGACCACGGGAGGCGAGGTTACCGAGCGCGCGCCGGCATCGATCGGAGCGTCGGGATCGCCGGCTCGGGAGCGAGGCTCACACGATCAGGATGAACTCTGGGCGGGGCGCACCGGTCGGCGCCACCGCCTCGTGGGCGAGCACGAAGGTCATGACGTTCTTGAAAACTGGCCCCGCCGGTACCCCGGAGTCGGGTCGTTGCAGCATCACCGACATGACGTAGCGCGGCGCGTCAGCCGGTGCGAACCCGGCGAAGGTGGTCCAGAAGCCGCCTCCGGCGTAGCAACGGCACGCCGGGTTCGGCCGTTGCGCCGTACCGGTCTTGCCGGCAACTCGGTAGCCGCCGATGGAGGCGTTCAATGCCGTGCCGCCCTCACCGACCACCGCTTCGAGCATGTAGGCCATGGTCGCGGCGGCCTCCTCGCTGATGACTCGAACCCCCACTGGCTGGACGGTGTCGATCACGGTGCCGTCGGGGGCAGTTGTCGATGCGACGATCCGGGGCGGAATGCGTACCCCGCCGTTGGCGATCGTCTGGTAGATCGATGCCATCTGCAGCGTGGTGAGGGCGAAGCCCTGGCCGATCGGGATGTTGATCGACTGGGCGATGCTCCACTCCTGGTGCGGGACAAGGATTCCCGAACTCTCACCGGGTAGCTCGATTCCGGTCGGAGCGCCGACACCGAACTTGCGGAGGTATTCCTCCAGGCGCTCGTTGCCCAGCTCGCGGGCGATGCCGATCGTTCCGACATTCGAGGACTTGGCGAGGATTCCGGTGATCGTGTAGTTGATCGGGTCGTGCGGGTGCGCGTCGCGGACCGTCGTGTTGCCGACCGTGATCGAGTCCGGTGTCAGCCGGACGTCGTCGGGGGTGACGAGGCCCTCCTCGATGGCCGCGGACAAGGTGATGGCCTTGGCCACCGACCCCGACTCGAGAATGCCGGAGATCGCCCCGTTGCCGAGCGTGTCCGGGTCGGCGTCATTGGCGCTGTTCGGATCGAAGCCGCGGCAGGTCGCCATCGCGAGCACCCGACCGGTGTGCGCCTCGAGGATCACCCCCTGGGCATTCTCGGTGGACCCGTCAGCGCATTGCGCGTCGAGCTGCCGCTGCAGATGGAATTGGACGTCCTGGTCGATGGTCAGCCGGACCGTCCCCCCCGGGACGGCGGGTCGATCAGCGTGCACCCCGGCCGGGATGACCGCACCGGTGCGGCCGACTTCGTACGAGGCGGTCCCCGGTGTCCCGGTCAGCAGTTCGTCGAATGCCTGCTCGATGCCGGCCAGGCCAGAACCGTCAGCGCCGGTGAACCCGACGACCTGAGCCCCGACCGATTCGGCCGGATACACCCGCAGCGGCTGGACCTCGACGCCGATCCCGGCGATGCCCAGGCCCATGACCTGCGCGGCCAACGACGGCTCGAGTCTTTCGGCCAACACCTGATACCGGTTGTCGGCCTGCATCTTGTCCACCAGTTTGTTGACCGGAACCGTGAGCAGTCCGGACAAGATCGTCGCCGCCCCGACCGGATCACTGATCAGGGATGGATCGGCGTAGATCTTGCGCGCAGAAACCGTATAGGCCAAGGGATTCCCGTTGGCGTCCAGAATCTGCCCGCGGGTGGCGGGCAGGACGTCCTCCCGCAGGCGCTCAGCAGAGGCGGCGGCAGCGTAGGCCGTGCCGTCCAGTCCCTGGAGCAGGACCAGGCGGCCGAGGATGATCGCCGTCAGCAGCGCCATGACGGCCGCGGCGAAGCGCAGCCGCCGGTCCTGACCGGCCAGTTCCAGCCGGCGCCGCCGACGTCGACGGCGCGACGGTGCTCGGGTCGGTGGACGCCTCGGCCGGGTACGGGGCGGTGGGTTGGTCACGTCAGCGAATGCCGGCCGGGACGGGTGTGCCCTGGATGACGATGGATCCGTCCGGGTTGACGACGACGAAGCCAGGTTGTCCGGCCGCGACCATCCCCAGTTCGCGTGCTGCTTGCGCCAGTGCCTCGGGCGACAGACCTTCGGCGACCTGACGCCGCAGTTCTTGTTCGACCACGGCGAGCTCGACATTGCGCTGGACGAGCTGTTCGGCTCGGAAGGAGTCCGCGGCTATTACCGTGTTCAGGACGAGCAAACCGATGGTGCCGAGGATCAGTAGGCCCAGCACGACGACGGTGAAGGGCCCGCGGCCAAGAGTGGTCCTCGGAGCGGGAAGCAGGCGCAGCGCCGGGCGGCGCGGAGTCGAAGCCGGCCGGTACGGGCTGGGTACGGCGTCGATCTTTCTCGCGGACGAGCTCGCGGCCATCAGGCTGCGCCCTGAGCTGTTTCGGCCCGCTCCGCGGCGCGGAGTTTGGCCGATGCAGAGCGCGGGTTCACGTCGATCTCCTGCGCGGTGGGCAGCTCGGCGCCCCTGGTCAGCATCCGCAACCGCGGCCGCGCTTGGGGCAGCAGCACGGGCAGATCGAGGGGCGTGCTGTCCTGGGCGGCAGCCACGAGGGCCCGCTTGACGATCCGGTCCTCCAGGGAGTGATAGCTGATCGCGACCAGGCGACCGCCCGGACGAAGTGCCTCGATGGCTGCCGGAAGGGCGGCCTCGAGGGCGGCGAGCTCGCCGTTGACCTCGATCCGCAGGCCCTGGAAGGTGCGTTTGGCCGGATGACCGCCGGTCCGTCGGGTGGCGGCCGGGATCGCGGTACGGACCAGTTCGGCCAGCACCGCAGAACTGGTGATCGGGTCACGGTCCCGTTCGCGGACGATCGCCGCGGCCACTCGGGAGGCGAAGCGCTCCTCGCCGTAGGCCCGCAGAACCCGGGTCAATTCGCCGCGCGAGTAGGTGTTGACGACCTGCTCGGCGGTGAGCGTCGCGGTCCGGTCCATCCGCATGTCCAGACCGGTGTCGCGGGAGTAGGAGAAGCCGCGCCCTGCATCGTCGAGCTGCATGGAGGAGACACCCAGGTCGAACAGCACCCCGTCGACGCCCTGGATGTCGGCCTCGCGCACCACGTCGGTGAGGGCGTCGAATCGGGTGTGCACCAGGTGCACGCGATCGCCGTACGGCGCGAGCCGGTCCGCAGAGATCCGTAACGCCGCTGGGTCACGATCGAGACCGACGATCCGCAGTTGGGGGTGAGCAGCCAGCAGCGCCTGCGCGTGACCGCCCAGGCCGATCGTGGCATCGACGACGACAGCAGCCGGGCGTGCCGCTACCGGAGCCAGGAGTTCGCTGACCCGTGACAGCAGAACCGGGACGTGTCCGGGCGTGCTCATGACTCCTCCCTCCTGGGCCCTGTGCTGGTGTGCGGTGTGCGGTGTGCGGTGTGCGTGTTGCGATCGGTTCTCGGTCCTCTGGTCAGGTCCCCGCCCGCTCCGCCGGCCGTTCGACCAGGCACCGGGGAAGGGGTGCCAGGGCGGAGGCGGTACGGCGCGGGAGGAGACCTCACCAGAGGGGCGAGGGACGCGTCGTGGCTCAGAGCGGCCTCGGCAACACCTCGGCCTCCAGGTCGGAGAAGGAGTCCTCGCGCTCGGCGACGAATCGCGCCCAGGCGCTGGACTCCCAGATCTCGAAGCGGGTATTCGCGCCGACGACCACGCAGTCCCGATTCAGCCCGGCGTAGTCGCGTAGCTCTTGCCGTACGACCACCCGTCCTGCCTTGTCCGGTGTCGGGTTGTCGGCCGACCCGAACAGGAAGCGTTCGTACTCGCGTACCGCGCGCGAACCTCCGGGAGCTGTGTTGTGGGCCAGGGATTCCGCGATCCTCGTCATGTAGGCGACCGGATACCCGAACAGGCAGTGCTCCTGCCCTTTGGTGATCACCAGGCCCTCGGCAAGTTCATCGCGGTAGCGCGCGGGTAGCGCCAATCGACCCTTCTCATCCAGGCGTAGCGCATGCGTCCCGAAGAACACACCCCACCTCCCGACGCGCAACATGCCCCACCTATCTCCACTAAGCGCCACTGTAACCCACATACCCCCACAGGAACGCAACCACGTGGGCATTTGTCTCGTGGCGCCCAAGATCGGCGCACGCCTACACATCGACCCGAGGGCGACGTAGGCTCCTTCACGCCAGCTGCCGCGTTTTTCTCGGCACCCAGATGCGCGCCGGCGATCCCGGCGAGCAGGTAGGAGGAACGCTGCGGTGACAGCCGCCCCGCACAGCGAGGTCGTCCGGTCCGACGCTGTCGAGGAACGAGGCGGCCCGTCGGCCGGTGACGGCGCCCATCGGGCCCGGCAGGGCGCCGTTGCCCTGGGCCAGGCCCGGGAGATCGCCACCCGGATCGCGACCAACATCGAGCGCGTCATCGAGGGCAAACCCGACATCGTCCGGCTGGCCCTGGTCGTGCTGCTGGCCGAGGGTCATCTGCTGATCGAAGATGTCCCCGGTGTCGGCAAGACCAAGCTTGCCAAGGCCCTGGCCCGCTCGATCGACTGCTCGGTGCGCCGGCTGCAGTTCACCCCGGACCTGCTGCCGAGCGACGTGACCGGGGTGAGCGTTTACAACCAGGACAGTCGCGACTTCGAGTTCAAGCCCGGTGCGGTCTTTGCCAATCTGGTCGTCGGCGACGAGATCAACCGGGCCTCGCCCAAGACCCAGTCAGCGCTACTGGAGTGCATGGAGGAGCGGCAGGTCACCGTCGACGGGACGACGTACTACCTGGAGAGCCCGTTCATGGTGGTGGCCACCCAGAACCCGATCGAGATGGAGGGCACCTATCCGTTGCCTGAAGCGCAGCGCGACCGGTTCACCGCCCGGGTCTCCATGGGTTACCCGGACACCCGCGCCGAGCTCGCCATGCTCTCCGGTCACGCGGACCACGATCCGCTCGAGGACCTGCGGCCGGTTTCGAACGCAGCCGAAGTGCGCAGCATCATCGCCGCCGTGGCCGGCGTTTACGTTTCGCCCGCGGTGTCGAGCTATGTCGTCGAGTTGGTCGCGGCGACCCGCCGCAGCTCTGAGTTGCGGCTCGGCGGGTCACCGCGATCCAGCTTGCAGTTACTGCGCTCGGCCAAAGCGGTGGCGGCACTGGCCGGACGGGAGTACGTGTTGCCCGATGATGTCCAACAGCTCGTCGGGCCGGTGTTGTGCCACCGGGTGATCCTCACCCCCGAGGCGCAGATCGCCCGGCGCAGTGCCAGCGACATCGTGGCGGACTGCGTAAAGCGGATTCCGGTGCCGCGCAACGCCCCTGATCCGACGGCCAGCTGAGCGACACCGTCGAGATCCAGTGGAAGTGGCGGACCTGAGATGCGCAAGCTCTGGGACAACCTGACGATTCGCGGTAACTGCCTCGTTGCCGCCGGAATCGCGCTGATTCTCACCGGAATCACGTTAGGCGAGTCCGCCTTGTTGAGGGCCGCCGTCTTTGCCCTCGCTGTACCCCTGGTCGCCTCACTGTTCGTGGGCCGCAACAGATTTCGGCTGTCGTCATCGCGATCTATCGTTCCCAGCCGTACGCCGGTGGGTCAGCCGGCCACGATCGTCCTGCGGGTGACCAACCGCGCCGAGCAACGCAGTGGGCTGCTCCAACTCGACGATTCAGTCCCGCACCTGTTGGGCCCCCATGCCAGGTTCGTCGTCGACCGGCTCGCCCCCGGCGACAGCGTGGAGCTGGACTATCAGGTGCAGTCGGCCTTGCGCGGACGATTCGCGATCGGGCCACTGCGGCTCAAGCTCACCGACCCCTTCGGCTTGGTGGAGCGCAGCCGTGGTTTCGCGGCCACGGATGTCCTCACCATCGTTCCGGTGGTGCACCCGCTGCCCGGGGTGGGGCTCGGTGGGGCGTATTCCACTGGCGGTGAGAGCAGCTCGAGGTCGGTGTCCATCCAAGGCGAGGACGACGCCGCCACTCGCGAGTTCCGCAGCGGGGACGACCTGCGCAAGGTGCACTGGCGATCGACGGCCCGGGTCGGGAAGTTGATGGTCCGCCGGGAGGAACAGCCTTGGCAGACCAGATCCGCCCTGCTTCTGGACACCCGTAGCACCGCCCATCGCGGCGAGGGGATGAGCGGCAGCTTCGAATGGTCGGTGAGCGCAGCGGCCAGCGTCGGTGACCACCTCAGCCGGCTGGGCTACAGCCTGCGGTTGTTCACCGACGGCGGTGAGATCCATGGAGTCTCCGGCCTTGCCGCTCGGGACGCCCTGCTCGATCGACTGGCAGTCATCCGTACCTCGACCATCCGAACCCTCGACCACGGGATCAGCGAGCTTCGCCAGGCAGGTGAGGACGGCCTGCTGGTCTGTGTCCTCGGGGAGGCGAGCCCCGATGACGCCGCGGCGCTGATCCGGGGCCGGTCCTCGACATCGACCTCGATCGCCGTGTTGTCCGACGTCGGGAGCTATCACGCCGGTGTGGGGCGCCGCGGCCGCTCCGGCAAGTCCACATCAGCGAGTCCCAGCACGGACGAGCGCAATGGCCAGAACTCGGGAGTCGGCGTTGCAACTACACCCGGGTTGGCCGAACCGAGCCAGCAGGTGCTGGCCACGGCCGGAGTGTTCCGCCGAGCCGGCTGGCGGGTCGTGATCGCCCCTGCCGGGGTCACGATCACCGACGCCTGGGCGCAGGCTGGCGTCACAGCTTTCGGTTACAGCGGGACCGCAGCCTCCTCCGAGGGCTTCGGCGGCACCCGTCTGACCACGGCGGGCCGGCCATGACGCAGGCCACCATTCCCGAGACTGGGACGGCCCAGGGCGTCGCCGTAGACGGCGGTGCCAACGAAGAGAGTGCCAGCCAGAGCGGGGCCGCGGACGTCGCGGCGAACACCCGCGGCGGCCTACGCACCGGCGTGCACGACGACGAGTCGTTGGCCGAACGCGCGAGGTCACTGAGGTTGGGCGGCGCGTGCGGGGCCGCCACTGTGCTGACCGGCGCCGCCCTGCTCCCGGTCTTCGTCAACAGCGGCTGGCTGGCGCCTGCGATCACGATGGTGGTGGTCATCACGCTGGCCGGCATCGGCGTTCGGTCGCTTCCCCGAGTGGCCGGGCTGGCACCGCTGGCCCAGCTCCTTGCCGGGTTCGTGGTGCTCAACCTCTTCTTCGCGCAGCAACATCTGACTCTGGGGTTCATCCCCACGCCGGGCAGTACCCGTGATCTCCGCGCCGTGCTCGGTGAGGGGCTGCTCGACCTACAGGCACAAGCAGCGCCCGCCCTGCTCCTGGACGGGTTGGTCGCCCTGACGGCCATGGCCATCGGTCTGGCGGCGATCCTGGTCGAGTTCCTGGTGATCGGGCTGCGCCGAGCCGCCTTGGGCGGGCTCGCGCAACTGGTCATCTACCTGGTGCCAGTGGCCACGTTGGTGGGCATGCCCAATCCGGTCAGCTTTATCGGGCCGGCGCTGGGTTACCTCCTGCTTCTCTACGCCGATGGCCGCGACGGCGTGGCCCGATGGGGACGCACCGTCACATCCGGCAATTCCCGCTCGCTGCCAGGGCTGGTGACCGCCGCGCAGGTCGGGCTGGGTACGGTCGGTCTTGGTCTGGTTTTGCCGCTGGTGATCCCCACCTGGCCCGAAGGTCTGCTGGGAGAGCAGTTCGGTGGCGGCAGCGGGTCCGGTCCGGGAACGTCTCTCAGTCCGCTGGCGCGCCTGCAGGGCGAACTGACGCTGCCTGAGACTCGGGAGCTTCTGCGCTTCGAAACCAACGTCGACGACCCCTACTACCTGCGCTCGTTGGCCCTGGACACCTACGGACCGGACGGCTGGTCGCTGGCCAATCTGGACAGTCAGGTCCAGGTCGCCGGGGACGGGCTCCTGGCCCGGCTTCCTGGGCCCCAGATCCTGAGAAGCATCACCGCCGATATCAGCGTCCTGCAGCACGACGATCTATTCCTGCCGGTTTTCTCCTCGCCGCTGTCCATCGACGTCGCCGGCGACTGGCGCTTCGACGAGAACAGTGCCACGGTCTTCAGCCGCGACGACACGAGCGCGGGACTCGAGTATTCACTTCGCGCCCAGCAGCCCAACCCCACCCGTACCCAGCTCTCCCGCGCGCCCGATCTCGACCCGGACAACCCGCTGCAGGTCGACTTCACCGCGCTACCCACCGGATTGGACCCCGCGGTCGCGGCCCTGGTGGATTCTCTCGTCGCCGCGGCCGGGGCGGGCGGACCGTACGAGCGGACGCTGGCGATCAACAACTATTTGACCGACAGCGCGAACGGCTTCCTCTACAGCCTCACCACCGAGCCCGGGACCAGCGGTGACGACCTGGTCAACTTCCTGGAGAACAAGCGTGGTTACTGCGAGCAGTACGCCGCCGCGATGGCCGTCATGCTCCGGGCCACCGGTGTCCCGGCCCGGGTCGTGCTGGGTTATACCCCCGGCACGTTCGAGGACGGCGCGTGGACCGTCACCACCGACGACGCACATTCCTGGGTGGAGGCCTACTTCAGCGGGTTCGGCTGGATGCCCTTCGATCCCACCCCGATCGGACCAGGACGCGCGGTAGAACTCGGCTATGCCCCGCGGGCCGACAGCGTCGCCGACGAGGAGCAGACGTCGGCGGCTCCCAGCGTCTCACCGGGTCAGCTCCCCGGCGGGCAGGCGCCTCAATTCGACGAGAGCCTCAGCGATCCGAACACCCTCAACCGGACGACGGTGCAGGACGGCTTCAACTGGCAACCGATCGCCATCATCGGTGGGTTGCTGATCGTGCTGGTCGCGCTCCTGGGGCCGGCACTGATCCGGGTCCGCACTCGACTGAGCCGGCTCCGGCTGATCGGCCGCAGTCGAGCCGGACCAGGAGCCCATGCGGCATGGGACGAACTCATGGACACAGCGACCGACCTCGGACTGACCAGCCGGCAGGACGAGACTCCGCGGATGCTGGCCCGCCGGTTGGCCCGCGACGCGATGTTCGACGCCGACAGCGCCGTCGCCGTACGCGACATCGCGCTGGCCGAAGAACGGGCCAGCTACGCGCCCGAGTCGGTCGCGCTGTCGCGGTCGGTCGATCTCGCTCCCCCGCTGCGCTCGGCTCGCCGGGCGTTGGGCCGGCACGCGGGACGTAGGCAACGGCTGCGGGCACGGGTCATGCCAGCCTCCACCGTGAACCGGTTACGCCCGTCGACGCGTTCGGCCAGACGCCAGACCCGCCCGCCCGGGCGCTGACCGCCGGGCGGCTCGTTGCGCTGCTGACGCCGCAGCCGGCGTCCTTGCCATTCCAGTACCAAGAACGCAGCAACGATGGCCGGTACGCGGCTGGCTGCGTCCGCCGGCCGGCGGTTCTGAGCGTTCGCTTCGTTGATGATTTCGGTGTATCTACTTGCGGTGCAGTCGAATACAGGTTAGACTCGAACACATGTTCGATGCAGCGACGTGCACGACGGTCGGTGACCGGTGGGACGCCTGGGCCGCCGACGCCGACCTCAACGCCGGCGCCTACGGCGACCTGAGCGACCCACCCGGACCCGACCTGGCCGGCGCTCTGGCCATGTGGGACCCCGCCAGCCGCTCAGATGAAGACCTGATCGACCGGATCGGCGGCTGGGAGAAGATCACCGCCTGGGCACACGCCGGCCAACTCGCCGATATCGCCGAACTCACCCACCGCCGCCGCCAGACCGACCAACTCCATCGCGCCGCCCACACCGCCCGCGGCGGGCACGGCGAACCCGGGCAGCTGATGGAATTCGTGGTTGACGAGATCGCGCTGGCCGCCCGGATCTCCCGGGTCGCGGCCAACAACCGCCTCGACCTCGCCCAGGACCTCACCCGCGTCCTCCCTGCAGTGTTCGAACTCCTGCAGGCCGGCACCATTGACCTGATCCGAGCCCGGATCATCACCGACGGCACCCGAACCCTCGACCGCGCCGTACGCGCCGCCGTCGCCGATCGAGTCCTGACCAAAGCCGCGGCCCAAACCCCCAGCGCGCTGCGGTCCGCCGTGGCCCGGGCCGTGCACATCCTCGACCCGGCCGGGATCGAAGACCGCCACACCGCCGACCTGACCCGGCGCCGGGTTACTCTGACCCCCGTCGAGAACGGCATGAGCCAGCTCTGGGCGCTGCTACCCGCCGACGGCGCCGCCGCGATCATGGCCACCCTGCACCGCCTCGCCGAGGGATCCCACACCCCAGGCGACCGGGCCAACGGCGACCGACGCACCGCCGACCAACGCCGCGCCGACGCCCTGATCGATCTGGCCACCAGCTACCTCGACGCCCACCCCGCCCTCCGACCAGCCAAACCGGCCGCCGGCGGCGGTGGCTCAGCAGACCCGGACCGGCCAACCCGCAGCACTGCACCACCGACCCGCCGCCCACCGGCCTGGGCCCAGGTGCAAGTCGTGCTCCCCGCGAACCTGCTCACCGGCCGCGGACCCGAACCAGCCGAACTGATCGGCTACGGACCGATCCCCACCTCCATGGCCTACCGGATGGCCGCCGATGCCAGCTGGCAACGCCTACTCACCGACCCCGTCACCGGCGCGCTGACCGACGTCGGCCGCACCCGCTACACACCACCCGCGGCACTGGCCGAATTCGGGATCACCCGCGACCGGCGCTGCCGCTTTCCCGGCTGCCGCCAACCCCGCATCGACCTCGACCACCACATCTCCTACCCGGCCGGGCCGACCGCCGACTACAACCTCGCCGGCCTGTGCCGCCACCACCACCGACTCAAACAACACCCCCGATGGCAAGCCAGCCTCGACCGGAATACCCAGATGACCTGGACCACCCCCACCGGACACACCCACACCACCGACCCACCACAGCCAGTCGAACCGGCCGACCCCCCACCGTTCTAGACCGGGTGGCCGAGCGGTCGCCCAGAAATACCGAGCGGGACAAGGGGCGGACACCTAGCATCAGGCCGGTGTCCGGGCAGGAGTTGTCTCGCCGCTTCCATGCCGAGGTCGTTGGGCCAGTCGTCCGCAGCGTGCTGGGCGAGAAACCTTACGCGGCAGCCATGCTCGGCGACGGGTCCGACGTGCTGGGCTACGACGACAACATCTCCCCGGACCACGATTTCGGTCCGAAAGTCCAACTTGTCCTGCCTCCGGAGCTTGATCCAGACCCGCTGCTAGCCGTCTTGGCGCAACTGCCCACTAGATACCAGGGGTACCCGGTGTTCTACGGCAGCACGTCGGCGCATAGCGGCTGGAGCCAAGGGCAGCCAGCCGTCAGTACGCCCGAAGAACTGTTCCGCGCCCGGCTGGGCTTCGACCCAGCTACGGGAATCGACCTAGCCGACTGGCTGACGACGCCCACGCAGATCCTCGCCACAATAACCAGCGGTCCGGTGTTCCATGACCCAGCCGGACTGCTGACCGAGCGGCGTGCCGCTCTGGGCTGGTATCCGGACGATGTCTGGCGCTATGTCCTGGCCGCGGGTTGGCTGCGGGTCGACCAGGAGGAACCGTTCGTGGGACGGACCGGCGGCAGCGGCGACGACCTCGGCTCGAGGATCATCACGGCGCGGATCGCCCGCGATCAGATGAAGCTCGCGTTCTTGATCGACCGACGATGGGCGCCGTACAGCAAGTGGCTGGGGCGAGCCTTCGCCGAGCTGCGCCTGGCCCGCCGACTGACCCCCTTGCTGCAGGCAGCGCTCCGCGCCGAGCGATGGCAGGAGCGGGAAACCAACCTGTGCGCTGCGTCCACCGTCCTCGCCGCGGCCACCAACGACCTCCATCTGGCCGAGCCCGTCGATCCCACACCGAGGCAGTTCTTCGACCGTGACATCCGAGTCCTGGGTGCCGCTCGATTGGTCGCGGCACTCACCGCAGCCATCAGCGACACCGAAGTACGGAGGCTGGTGGACTCACTCGGTGGCCGGCTGGACGGAACACATCGGCTGCCGGGCAATGTCGACCAGGCAGTGGACAGCGTCGATGTGCTGACGAATGTGGGCCTACGTCGCGGTGCGGGTCCTACCCTGGGCTTGTCCGGTTAGCACGACGTTTCGGCCGGGCTAGGTGTCGTAGCGGCGACGGAATCGTTCTTCGAGCTTTGACCTGACCGGGTTTCCCCGCTGCCCCTGCTTGCCTGACGGCGGGCTCGAGCTGCCGGCCGGCGCCTTGGACGCGGCCGCGCCGGCGTTGAGCACAGCAATCGCCGCCCCCCCGAACATCACGCAGAAACCGAGCACGCCGAGCCAGATCGAGGATGTCACCGCTCCCCCGATCAGCATGCCGAAGCCGAGGATTCCGAACAGGACCGCCCAGAGCAGCTTGCGCCGAGCCCGTACCCGGCCATCTGCCGAGCGCACGGTGGAGGCGAACTTGGGATCATCGTTGATGAGCTCACGCTCGATCTGCTCAAGCAGCTTTTGCTCGTGCTCGGAGAGTGGCACGTCAGCCTCCCTGGCAGATCTGCGTCTCAACTATTCACCAGGATACGAGCCCATGGGACAGGGCGAAAGGCGGATCCCTACCCGATCTACGTCTGGGGAGGCCGTTCGGTTCCTCGCGGCAGTCCGGGATGTTGTCGATGGACCAGTGCAGCCGGGCGTACCGCACCCCGACCAAACCGTACGGCGGCGGCATCGGCGGCCACCTCAGCCTCCCGCCAGCCGCGCTCGGGTGCGCCGAGCACGAGTTGCCGAGGTGCCTGACCGGCCGGCCGCAGGCCTTCCGCGCGTACGCCGACCAGCCTGATCCGAGCCCGATCCAAGCCCAAACCGTCGAAGAGTTCGCAGGCCAGTTGATAGATCTCATGACCCACGTCGGTTGCCTCGCGCAACGTCTTGGATCTGGTGATGGTCTTGAAGTCGGCAAAGCGGACCTTGATCGTCACGGTCCGCGCTACGTGTCCCCCCGAGCGCAGGCCGCCCGCCGTACGTTCGGACAGCCGTAACAACTCACGATGGATGACCACCGGGTCGTCCACGTCGGAAGCGAAGGTCTCCTCCGCGCCGGTGGAGCGATCCGGCTCGTTGGGAACGACGTGGCGCGGGTCGCGCCCCCAGGACAACTCGTACAGGTGCGCGCCCGCCGCCGCACCCAGCGCCCGGATCAAGGTGGCTCGCGGGGTGTTGGCTATGTCGCCGACCGTGCGCAGTCCCAACCGGGTCAACTGCTCCTCGGTCTTGACCCCGACTCCCCACAGCGCCGCGGCCGGCAGCGGATGCAGGAAATCCATGACCTCACCGGGCGCTATGCGGAGCAGTCCATCGGGCTTGGCGTGGGTGGAGGCGAGCTTGGCCACGAACTTGGACGCCGCGACTCCGACCGAGCAGGTGATCCCCTGCTCGTCGGCCACCCGGGCGCGCAGCCACTGGCCGATCAGCACCGGGTCTCCCAGTCGGCGCCCGGCACCGCGGACGTCGAGAAAGGCTTCGTCGAGGGACAGCGGTTCGACCAGAGGGGTGACCATTGCGAACAAGGCCATGATCGCCTTGGAGACCTCGACGTAGGCGTCCATGTTGCCTGGCACGATGACCGCCTTGGGGCACAACCGTCGCGCCCGGGACATGGGCATCGCGCTGCGCACGCCGTAGCGACGGGCCTCGTAGGTTGCCGAGGTGACTACACCCCGGTTACCGGCTCCGCCGACGATGACCGGAAGACCGGCGAGTTCGGGACGGCGCCGCACCTCGACGCTGGCGAAAAAGGCGTCCATGTCGACGTGCAGGATCCCGGTGTCCGAAGAAGATGCAGACGAAGTAGCCGCTGGACCAGTCACTCCATGCTCCTTCCCGACCGAGATTCCCGTCCAGCCGGCGACCTCGACTTCATCGTCATGCTGCTCGAACAGGTGTTCGACATAGCCATGCTAGCTGCCTGAACGGGTCCCGCCCAGCCATGCCAACCCCCGCGTCAGACAGCCGCCCCGAGGGAGTAGACCTTGCAGTGGCTAGTTCGATCGAACTGCCCGATACGGCCTGCCCAGCGCTCGCTCGTGTCGATCCCGGTTTGAGCATTGGGAGGCACTATGACGACGACGGACGAGACAGGCGCAGCAACCGAAGGCCCGGCCGACGGTGGAGCATCGGGTACACCCGGCACTCAGGACGGCGGCGCTGACAGTGGTGCCACG
>JALZIL010000433.1 GCA_030860305.1 Actinomycetota bacterium | reverse complement strand
CACGTCCACGTCGACGACGTCGGCGCAGCGATCGAGGCCGGGGTACGTGCAGGCCGCCCACACTCGATCAGCGTGACTCGATTCGCCGATCAGACGGCCAGCGCGGTGCCGGTATGCGCGGCGCAAGAGCCTGACCACAGCACGGAGACGGGTTCGTGGTCCGGCCGCGGCCTGGTCGCTGTCGCTCCCGGACCCGGACTGGCCGGATTGTTCGCCGGCGAGGGGGTCGAGGTCGTCGAAGGTGCAGCCGCGGACAAAGCGGTGCACGAGAGGGTGGACGACGACACCGTGTACGACGACACTGTGCACGACGACACCGTGCACGACGGTCGAACCAACGCGGAGCCGTCCGCGACCGACGTCCTGTCGGCGATTCGGCGTACCGGCGCTGCCGAAGTCGTTGTCCTGTCCAACCACTCAACCGCGACAGCAATTGCCCACGTGGCTGCAGCGCAGGCTCGCGAAGGGGGTCAGGACGTCGCTGTCGTGCCGACCAGGTCCCCGGTTCAAGGACTGGCCGCCATCGCGGTCGCCGACCGGTCCCGGCGCTTCGCCGATGTTGTCATCGCCATGGCCGAGGCGGCCGCAGCCACGCGGTGGGCCGAGATCACAGTCGCCGTCCAGGCGGCAATGACCATGGCCGGACGGTGCGCGGCCGGAGATGTCCTGGGTCTGGCCGAAGGCGACGTGGTGCTGATCGGTGGCGATCAGGTGAACGTGACCTGCGACCTGCTGGATCGATTGTTGTCGGCAGGCGGTGAGCTCGTCACGCTGATCCTCGGCGCTGACGCAAAGCCGGATTTCATGGCCGAGGTGCGCGCGCACCTGCGGCGAGTCCATCCCGGTGTCGACGTCATGGACTACCGGGGTGACCAGCCAGATCAACGCGTTCTCATCGGTGTCGAGTGACGATCGCGGTGACCAGGGACAGCCCGCTGCGCGGCCTGCTCGGGGGCAAGACCGCGACGGTGCTCGCGGAGCAACTGGGTCTGCATACGGTCGACGACCTACTCGGCCATTACCCCCGTCGGTACGCCGAGCGCGGGGAGCTCACCGATCTTGCCTCGCTGCGGATCGGCGACGAGGTGACGATCGTGGCCCAGGTCAGGTTGGTCACCCAACGCCGGATGCGCAACAAGCGCGGAACGCTCACCGACGTCGTGGTCGGGGACGGGCGCCGCTCGCTGTCGCTCGTCTTCTTCAACCAGCCATGGCGGGCAAAGCAACTAACTGTCGGCGTCACCGGGTTGTTCGCCGGCAAGATCGGCGTACGCGGCAGCCAGGTGCAACTCACGCATCCCGAGTGCGAGATCTTCGGCGCCACCAACCGCGATCCGGACGCAGCCATCGATCCCGCCGCGCTGGTCGACGACTTCGAGCGGGCGATGACCTACGCCTCTGCGCTCATCCCGGTCTACCCGGCCAGTCGCGGCATCCAGTCGTGGACGATCGCCCGTTGCGTACGCCTGGTGTTGGACGCGGTCAAGAGTGTCGACGATCCGCTGCCCGAAGCCATGCGCGAGCGCCGCGGCCTGATCGGGCTCACCGAAGCTTGGCGCAAGATCCATCAGCCGCAGTCGTTGGCCGAGGTCGAGCCGGCCCGGCTGAGGCTGAAATGGGATGAGGCAATCACCGTCCAGGTGACCCTGGCGCAGCGCCGGGTCGCCCAGGCGGTCAATCCCGCGTATCCGCGGCCGATCCGCGCGGGCGGCCTGCTCGACGCCTTCGACGCCCGGCTGCCGTTCGTGCTGACGGCGGGACAGCGCGTCGTCGGCGCCGAGATCAGCCACGACCTCGCCGGGCACAAGCCGATGAACCGCCTGCTGCAGGGGGAGGTCGGATCGGGCAAGACCGTCGTGGCGCTGCGGGCGATGCTCCAGGTCATCGACGCCGGGGCGCAGGCCGCCTTCTTAGCGCCCACCGAAGTCCTTGCCGCCCAACACCTCAGAACCCTGCGGAGTCTGCTCGGACCGCTGGGAATCTCCGGCGAGTTCGGTGCCGAGGAGCACGCCACCCGGATCACGCTGTTGACCGGGTCGCTCTCGACCAAGGCGCGTCGGGCAGCCCTGGCCGAGGCGGCCGGAGGCGGGGCGGGAATCGTGGTCGG
>JALZIL010000432.1 GCA_030860305.1 Actinomycetota bacterium | reverse complement strand
ATCCGTGCCCATCGTCGCCGACGAGTGCTACCTCGAACTTGGCTGGTCGGCCCAGCCCGTCAGCATCCTGCATCCCAGCGTCGTCGGGAATTCACCTGCCGGGGTTCTGGCGGTGCATTCGCTGTCCAAGCGGTCCAACCTGGCCGGCTACCGCGCCGGTCTGATCGTCGGTGACCCTGCGCTGATCCATACCGTCTGGAACGTCCGGCGGCATTCCGGCCTGCTGGTACCCGATCCGATCCAGGCCGCCATGGCGGCTGCCTACCGGGACGACACACACGTCGCCGAGCAGCGCGAGCGGTATCGCGCCCGGCGTGAGCAGCTGGCGGCGGCGCTGTGTGACGCCGCCTTCCGGATCGACCACTCCGAGGCCGGGCTCTACCTCTGGACCACGCGGCACACGGACTCGATGTCCACAGTGGACTGGTTTGCCGAGCGGGGGATCCTGGTGGCCCCCGGCACCTTCTACGGCCCGGGCGGAGGCCAGCACGTACGGATCGCGCTGACTGCCACCGACGAACGAGTCGCTTCCGCGGTTCGACGACTAGCCGGCTGAGAGGCGGATCGCACTCAGCGCAGGAGCAGGACGGTGACCGCACAGGCAGCGGCCCACAGGACGCTGGTGAAGGTCCCGATGATGAATCGCTCGGATGCCCCGGCACCGGGGGAACGCAGTTCCGGATAGCGGGCCAGTCCCTTCACCGCCAGGGCGACGGCAATGCCCTCCGGCCACCCAGCGATCAGCGCGGTGCTCACCGCGAGCCGTTCGAGTGTTCCGATCCAGGCACCACCACGAAGCAGGTCCTCGGCCGGTGTCGGGTCCGGCCGACCGGGTTCACGGACCCGCGGCGTGGTGCTGGACGAGGAGCGAGCCAGGATGGCGACGGTCAACGGTCCCCCGCCGGCTGCCGAAGCGCTGACTGCCAACGCCGTACAGACGATCAGCGCTGTCCGTCCGACACCATCCACGCTGGCTGCGACGACGATCGCTGCACACACAAGTCCGGTCGCCACCGCTGAGAAGACTGGTGAACTCTGCCACCAAGCGATCAGCGAGACGATGAGTGCGATGCCGAGCAAGATCGCGAGTGCCACGGCCATCATCGGCCCGCCTCGGCCAGCAGGTGGATTGCGACCGGGCGTAGGGCCTGCTCGTGCCACCACCAGGCGACATGCAGCCGCTGGCTGACGGCCTGCTTGCTGACGCCCAGGATGTCGGCGGTCTCGGTCTGCGTGCGGCCCTGGGAGATCAGATCGACCGCCTGCCATCCCGCCGGGGAGCGGCGGCGCAGCACCGTCGCCAAGGTTCGCAGCACTGCCTCGGCGAACCCGCTGGCAGTGGGGTCGGGCCCGTGGACGGCGACAGCGTCCAGCGCTCCCTTGGCCCGGTTCACCGCAGCCCGCGCGTTCTCGAAAGCGGAGCCAGAAGCCTCGCGGGTGCTGTTGGGGATCGGGGTACGGATCGAGCCGAGGCCGATGCCTACGCTCCAGCGCCGCGCCCGGGCGCAGCGCAGGGTTAACTCCAGCACGAGCGCCGGATCGGTCAGTACCCCTTGGACCTCATCGCCCACGGTGCGCTCGAAGGGCAGCAGCCAGCCGTCGGGGTTGGTGCCATCGACCTGGTCCTGGACCAAGGTGGTGAGCAGCTCCTTCACGCGGTCGACGTCGAGGCGGCTGCCACGCTGGTCGATCGTCATGACGGCAAGCATGCTTCCCCTCCGGCCCGTCCTCAGAAACATGGTGACGCCTTGTCACAGGAAGGTCAAGCCACAAAGCTTGTCAGATCGCTGTCCATGCGCTTGCCTTGACGCCCATGCCCACAAGCGTTAGCGGAGGCCGTCCCGCATGCCAGCGGCACGAGTGAGAGCGATCTTCTCTGCCTCACTGAGCGACCGCAATCGGAGTCCTGTTTTCGCGGCGTCGAAGCGGATTATCGATGCAGTTGCGTCGCGATATTCACCAACCCATAATTCGTTCCCCCCTCCCCGAAGAACGCGCCACTCACAAGGAATGTCATCAACGATGCATTCCGCAGTCTCCCAGGGAGGATCTTCCGCTTCGAGCGCGCGTAGAAGGGACTCTGAGACGGATAGCCGATCATCACCGTAGGATCCTTCATCCTGCCATGGGCCCAACGGGATGGTCAGTATCGAGAGTTGGGCCGCGGGCACCAGGCGCGCAATGCCAGTGGCAGAGTCGATGTCATCATCGGGTGTCCGCCACATCCGAGTGGTGACCATCGCGGAGGGCGCGCCGCCCGGCTCTGAGTATTCCGACAGAACAATGTAATCCAGTCGGGCCTCCCCACTGGACTGCGGATCTAGATTCCACAGCTCCAGCCGTCGAGCTGACCCAGTGCGAAGCTCAGCGAAATCCAATACCGTGGACAAAGGTGCAAACGGTAGCGGCCGCATAGGCGCCATGGCACCGGACCTTTCAATGTCATGTAGACCAATTCGCATCCGGGGGGGCTGGCAAGCCATGCGGCCTGTCGACAGATTCTAGGATGGGGCCGGTCAGCTGCAGGGCTCAGTTTGTGTGCAGGGCGGCATTGAGTTCGCCCCAGGTACCGGTCCGCGTCAGGGCTTCGACCGCACCACTCATGCTGTTCCGGCGGTAGAGCAGCCCGGAACGACCTGATAGTTCGCGAGCTGGGACGACCGTGTCGTCGGGCAGCCGCACTTTGGTGCCCGCCGTGACGTACAGGCCGGCCTCGACCACGCAGCCGTTTCCCAGCGAGATCCCGATGCCGGAGTTGGCACCGAGCAGGCATCCTTCCCCGATCCGGATTCGTTCCTGTCCGCCCCCAGACAAGATGCCCATGATCGACGCGCCGCCGCCGATGTCGGAGCCATCACCGACCACGATGCCGGCGCTGATTCGGCCTTCGACCATCGACGCACCCAGCGTCCCGGCGTTGTAGTTCACGAATCCCTCGTGCATGACGGTCGTCCCCGGCGCCAGATGCGCGCCCAACCGAACCCGGTCGGCGTCGGCGATCCGGACACCGGAGGGCACCACGTAGTCGACCATCCTCGGGAACTTGTCGACTCCGTACACGGCCAGCGGCCCGTACGCGGCGCGCAGTCGCAGGCGGGTCCGTTCGAAGCCCTCGGGCAGGCACGGTCCCGCGCTGGTCCAGACAACGTTGGTCAACAGTCCGAAGACGCCCTCCAGGTTTGCGTCGTTCGGCCGCGTCAAGCGGTGGCTGAGCAACTGCAGCCGCAGCCACACGTCGTAGGTGTCGACCGGCGGTTTGTCGAGGTCCTCGATCACGGTCTGGATGCCGCGCACCGAGACGTCACGGATCGGATCGTCGCCGACCAACCCGGCGAACTCTGCGGAGATCCGGCGGGTGAGTTCGTGCTCGTCCATGATGAGCGTTCCGGACCCCGCGCCAGCCGGTATCGACAGGCTCGGCTGGGGGTACCAGGCATCAAGGACAGACCCACTCGGGGTCACGGTCGCCAGGCCCACGGCACTCGCGCCGCGGCCGGAGGGTGCATCGGGTGCTGTGCCGGCGGCTGCACTCATCACGCCGGTCACGGTAGTGGGCTGGTTAGGCTCCCCGTCGTGCCGACCCTCGACCTGTCCCTCGACGTCGTCTCGTTGACCCGCGCGCTCGTGGACCTGCCCTCGGTGTCCGGGGACGAGCGGGTGCTCGCGGATGCGGTGGAGAACGCACTCCGCGGTCTCGATCGACTCGAGGTCCGGCGCGACGGTGACACGGTGGTCGCTCGTACGACGCTCGGCCGCGACCAGCGGATCGTGCTTGCCGGACATCTGGACACGGTCCCGATCGCGGACAACGTCCCCAGTCATGACGACGGAGAGCTGCTGTACGGCTGCGGCACCTCAGACATGAAGTCCGGAGTCGCGGTGATGCTTCGCGTGGCGCAGACCGTGGCCGAGCCCGTACAGGACGTCACCTGGATCCTTTATGACAACGAGGAGGTCGAGTCCTCTCGCAACGGACTGGCTCGACTGGCCCGCAATGATCGTTCGCTGCTCTACGGCGACCTCGCGGTGCTGCTCGAACCCACCGGTGGTGTCGTCGAAGCCGGCTGTCAGGGCACGTTGCGGGCAGCCGTACGCACCAGCGGTCACCGGGCGCACAGCGCTCGATCATGGCTGGGCGCCAACGCTATTCACGCAGCTGCTCCGATACTGGCCATGCTCGAGGCATACCCCGCGCGGACTGTCGACATCGACGATTGCACCTACCGTGAGGGGCTCAACGCCGTACGCATCACGGGTGGTGTGGCGGGCAACGTCATTCCGGACCTCTGCGAGGTCGAGGTCAACTTCCGGTTTGCCCCGGACCGCAGCATCGAGCAGGCCACCGACCATGTCCGAGAAATCTTCAGCGGTTTCGACATAGAGATCACCGACTCGGCACCGGGCGCACTGCCCGGACTGAGCGACCCGGCTGCCGCCGCGTTCGTCGCTGCCCTTGGCGTAGAAGTACAGGCCAAGCTGGGCTGGACCGACGTCGCCCGTTTCGCTGCTTTCGGTATCCCGGCGGTGAACTTCGGCCCGGGTGACCCGAACCTGGCCCACAAGCGAGAGGAGCATGTCCGGATGAGCACGATCCGCGAGTCCGAGCGCCTGCTCAGCGGCTACCTGTCGGGATCGGCCCCATGAGTCAGCCCCAATCGGCGCCGCATCCGCAGCCGCATCCGCCGCGCGGAGGTGATCACGAAGTCGTACCGGAGAAGCATCGCGGCCCGGTCGTCCTGCGTCGTGGTCAGGTCAAGTCCGGGACCACCGATGAGCGGCTGCTCGACGCACGCGGTCCCTCGGATTGGGTGCATACAGATCCGTGGCGGGTGCTGCGGATCCAATCGGAGTTCGTCGAGGGATTCGGCCTGTTGGCCGAACTGCCGCGCTCGGTCAGCGTTTTCGGGAGTGCACGCACGCCGCCGGGCCATCCGGACTACGACGCGGGGTACGCGCTGGGGGCCGCCCTTGCCGGAGCCGGATATGCCGCGATCACCGGCGGCGGACCGGGCGTCATGGAGGCGGTCAACCGCGGCGCACAAGAGGCCGGCGGGCTCTCAGTGGGTCTGGGGATCGAACTGCCCTTCGAACAGGAACTCAACGCCTGGGTCGACATCGGGTTGAACTTCCGGTACTTCTTCGCGCGCAAGACGATGTTCGTGAAGTACGCCCAGGCCTTTGTGATCCTGCCGGGCGGGTTCGGGACGCTGGACGAGTTGTTCGAGGCGCTGACCCTGGTCCAGACCCGGAAGGTCACCCGCTTTCCGGTCATCCTGTTCGGTACGGCGTACTGGACGGGACTGCTGGCCTGGATCCGTGACGTGATGCTTCCAGCGGGCAAGATCGCCCCTCACGACCTCGACCTGATCACGTTGACCGACGATGTCGACGAGGCAGTAGCGGTGATAGCCGCCGCAGATCAGGATGATCTTCGAGACCGTCCGGATCTCGCATGACACCATCGAAACCGTGCTAGGCGTTCTGGGGTTCGTTCTCGGGTTGGTGGTGATCTCCGGCGCGCTCTTCCTCGTCGGCTCGCTGGTCTTCGGTCGTGGGGAGGAACTCGCTCCGGCCCCCCGCGACAGCACGCCGGTGGTGCTGCCATCAGACCGCCCACCGGATGCTGCCGACGTCGAGGCGCTACGGCTCTCGGTGGTGCTCAGGGGCTATCGAATGGTCGAGGTGGATTGGGTCTTGGACCAGCTGGCCGAGGCGCTGCGGGACAAGGACCGTCAGATCGCTGAGCTGGCCAACCAGCTGACCCAGCAGCCGGCGGAGGCCCAGCGGCCTGATTCCGAGGATCCTGCCGACGCGGGAGCACGAGATGCCTGAGGTCGTGGTCGGCGTCGATGTGGAGGCACCGCCCGAGCAGACCTGGGCTGCGATCACCGACTGGGAGCGGCAGGGCGAGTGGATCCTGGCCACCACCGTGCGGCTGCGCTCGGCCTCCGGCGTCGGCCTGGGCGCCGAGATCGAGGCGCTTACCGGTGTGGGCAAGGTCGGTGTACGCGACAGAATGCGGGTCACCGAGTGGGATCCGCCGCGACGTTGCACGATGCAGCACACTGGCCGGCTCATCCGCGGCCGCGGAATCTTCGCGGTGGAAGCGCGTCCTGGTGGGTCCCGGTTCACCTGGACCGAGGACCTCGA
>JALZIL010000367.1 GCA_030860305.1 Actinomycetota bacterium | reverse complement strand
TCCCCTAGTGCGCAGCCTCCGCCACGCGGTGCTTGCGTCGGCTGCGTCCGTTAGCATCTGCTGACAAAGTTCGGCAGCTGGGTTCGTCGGGCAGCTTGGCCGCGCGCATCGCGGCTCACGCGCACGGCCCCTTGCCGCATCGGATAACACCACGTACACCGCCACGGTTCGAAACACTTGAGGAGACCTGCGATGCCGGACGACGTCCCCACCAGCCCGCCGAGCGACACATCCAGTGCGACCCCTTCTGCCGAGGACCCCTCGGGCGGCATCACGCCCGTCGCCGAGGACCCCGAGCTGGCTGCGAGCGCCCCGGACGCTTCGCCGGTGGAAGAGTCGTCGGCGACGGAGGCTGGTGCAGACAGCTCAGTGCCGCCATCGGCAGAGGCACCGGCAGCCGAGGCACCGGCGGTCGAGGCACCGGCGGGCGAGGCACCGGCAGCAGAGGCGCCAGCCGCAGTCGAGCAGTCGAGCCTGGCCGCTCCTAAACCAGCTGTGACCTCTCGCGGCTTGAGCTACGCGGTCGACATCGTCTTCTGCATCGACGTCACCGGGAGCATGACGCCCATCATCGACGCGGTGAAGGACAATGCCCTGCGCTTCTATGACGACGTGCAGACCAACCTGACCGACAAGGGAAAGAACGTCGATGAGCTCAGGGTCCGCGTGATCGCGTTCCGCGACTTCACGGCCGATGGTGACGCCGCGCTGCAGGAATCTCCGTTTTATCTGCTCCCCGCGGAGCAGGAGGAATTCAGCGGCTTCGTCAGCTCTCTCTTGGCCGAAGGCGGTGGCGATGCGCCCGAGTCCGGGCTCGAGGCGGTCGCCTTGGCCATCAACTCGCCCTGGACCTCGCGCGGCGACCGCCGTCGCCAGGTGGTGGTGGTCTGGACCGACCAGCCGGCGCAGCCGTTGGACGCCAGCGCGGTTCCCTCTGAGTTGCGGGACCGCGTGCCGGCCGACTTCAGTGCGCTCACCGACCTGTGGGAGGACGCGCAGGGGCCGCTCGGGTCGAGCAGCAAGCGACTGATCCTCTTCGCGCCCGACGGGCCAGGGTGGAGCGACATCTCCGGCGTTTGGGAGAACGTCGTCCACCACCCGTCCCAGGCCGGCGGCGGCCTGTCAGACGTCGACTACGGCACAATTGTCGACTCCATCGGCAATTCGGTGTGAGCGAGAGCTTCCGACCAGGACTGCCGCCGCCCGTCGGTGACCCCAGCGGCGAGCCCGCCGTCGAGCCAGTCGTCGACCCCGGCGTCACTGGGCAGACCATCTCTTTCGGCTTCAACCTGGGAAAGGTTCCAGGACAGGGCGAGGACTCGGACCCGATCGTGCGCGACGGTCGTGAGCTGGGCCTCGTCGCGGTGTTCGACGGAATGGGTGGCGCCGGGGGAACGGTGTACCAAACGCCGGACGGCCCGCGTACCGGCGCATATTTGGCCTCCCGGCTGGCTCGAGACGTCGTCGAGCGGCGGATGCTGGAACTTCTCAACCCGGAATGGAACCTCAACGGACCAGCAGTGGCAGAAGATCTGCGACGGTCCGTCGAGGTGGCTCTGGTTGGCAAGTTGGCCGATCTCAAGGCCCCGCCCAGCGGATTGCGCTCGAAGCTGCTTCGCGCACTGCCGACGACGATGGCGCTGGTCGCGCTGCAGCGCCGCGAGCCCACGGGTCAGGCCTGGGCTTGCCACGTGCTGTGGAGCGGCGACTCGCGCGCCTACGTCTTCGAACCCACCACGGGGACGCATCAGCTGACGATCGACGACATCCGCGACCAAGGGGACGCGATGGCCAACCTGCGGAACGACTCCGTGGTGAGCAACGCGATGTCGGCCGACACCGACTTTGTCGTCCATCACCGCAAGATCGAGCTGACGGCGCCATTCATCGTCGTCGCCGCAACCGACGGATGCTTCGGCTATGTACGTTCACCGATGCACTTCGAGCGGATGATGCTGACGACCCTGCGTGACGCGTCAACCACCGACAGCTGGTCTGCTGCAGTTCAGCAGCAAATCACGGCGATCACGGGTGACGATGCCGCGATGGCGCTGCTGGGCGTGGGTGCCGACCACAACACTTTCCGTAGACTTTTCGCCGCGCGGACGTCGATACTCGACGAGCGCTGGGTAGATCCGATGGACGCGCTCGCCGCGGACGTCGAGCGAGCAGAGCAGCAACTCGACGAAGCACGTCGTCGCCAGACCCACCAGACTGCCGAGCTCTGGGGCGCCTACAAGACGGAGTACGAGCGTTACCTCCGTGAGGGGACGCCCGACCCGGTGCAGGCATCGCCATGAGGGCCGGTGATGTCATCCACGGCTACAGACTCCTGGAGGATTTCAGGGTCGTGGGCGCCGGGCTCAGCGAGTGGAGCTTCGCCGAGCGAGACGGTCGCGCGTTCTTCATCAAGCGCTTCCTCAGTCCCACGTACCCCGACGATGCAGCCCCAGGGAGCGCCAAAACAAAGGCGGCCAAGCGGGCGCGTTGTGCCGCCTTCGAGGCACACCACCGTGGCATCCAGACGGCGCTGGCTCCCGTGACCAGCTACGGCGGCAACCTCATCGCAACGCTCGACTTCTTCCGTGCAGGCGCGAAGTACTACAAGGTGACCGAGAAGGTGGACCTAGCGGGACTGGAGACCGCCGATGTCGCCACCCTGCCTTTTCCGGCGCAGCTGGTGCTCCTGAAAACCGTTGCCCACAGCCTGAAGATCTTGCACGACCTCGACATCGTGCACAGTGACCTCAAACCGAGCAACGTGATGATCAAGCGCACCGAGTTGGGCTACACGACAAAACTGATCGACTTCGACAGCTCATACATCGTGGGCCACCCACCCCCGGCGGAAGAGATCGTCGGAACGATGAACTACTACTCGCCTGAGCTGGTGCGATATATCCAGGGAGCTGAGGGCAGCTCCCAACTCACCGAGGCATCGGACATCTTCGCCCTGGGCCTGATCTACGCCGAGTACCTCACCGGCTCCGCGCCCCCTTTCGATCCCGCCCACCACGAGCCCGCTATCGCTGTGCTCAACGGGGAGACGCTGCGGCTTGTAGCTCCTGGGCTGCCCGCGCCACTGGTCGCCCTAGTGGAATCGATGATGTCCGCCGACCCCGCAGACCGGCCACACGTGGGCGACGTGCACGCAAGCCTCATGGGTCTGCGCAGCGTCCCTGCCACCACCAGAGCTGCGCCTCGACCGTCTGCACTGCGCACATCCGCACGGCGGGCCTCCGCATCGCGAATGTCCGGGCCGGTGGCTACACCTGCGACCTCCAGCCTCCGCGGAAAGGGCCTCCGACTGGCAACCGCTGCCCGCGGCACACCACCAGCCGAGTCCGAGCGCGCCAGCGCCGTGCCGGTCCCTGCTGCACCCCTCGGTGCCGGGTCGGGCGCGGTGCGACGTCGCGGCCGGATATTGCTCGGCAAGCTCGTCGACAAACTCGAAGCGCGTCGGCGATGAGCGCGACCTGGCAATGCGGCGTGTGTGAGACGTTCAATAGCGCAGGCCGGATCTGCTCGGCCTGTGGGGCCAGCCTGACCCGGCGCTCGACGATAGCCACCGCGGTCCGGAGCCGATTGACACCGGTTCCACCGCCGCCAGTCACCGCGCCGTTGCCAGATCCCGTCCGACGGGCCATCAACCGTGAGCCGATACCTGCCGAGGATTTCGAGGAGTTCGAGGTGGAGACCCGCTACAACGTGACACCCATCCCGGGCGGCTGCCTGGTCAGCTTCGGCCCACGCCTGCGGTGGTGACCGCGCGCCTACTGCACAAGCGCTGCGCAACGTCCGCGTCTTCCGATGTGCGCTTGAATGCCGCATCAGTCTCGCCGGCCGACGCCGATCTCTGAACTCCACTCCATGCTGGATTTTTCACTCGGCGGCACCCCGGACGTCGATCAGGTAGGACAGGGCAAGCACTAGCGCGGCGCCGCCGCTCTGGAGCCTGGCCCACTCAGTCAGCGCAGAGCTGCTCCCGAAGTCGACCGAGCACCGAGTTCAGCAGCCGGGACACCTGCATCTGGCTGACCCCGATCCGGTCCCCGATCTCCTTCTGCGTACAACCATCCACGAAGCGCAGGCCGAGGATCAGTCGGTCGCGGGCGTCCAACGCGGCCAGCAACGGCGTCAGGGACTCGGAGTTCTCCACCCGCTCGTACGCGTAATCCGCCGCACCGATCAATTCACCGACCGGCAGGCTGGCGTCCTCGCGGGCCGGCGCATCGAGCGAGGCCGGGCGAAAGCAGCCGCGGGCGCCGTGCACCTCGTCCAGCTCCGGGGTGCTCAACCCCAATTCCTGCGCTGTCTCGGTCACCGTCGGGAAGCGGCGAAGCTGCTGGACCATGTCGTTCTCGGTGTTGATGACCTCGCCGCGAAGTTCCTGGATCCGGCGGGGCGGTCGCACCATCCACCCGCTGTCCCGGAAGTACCGCCGGATCTCGCCACGGATGGTCGGCACGGCGTAGGCCAGAAACCCGGTGCTGCGATCCGGCTGGTA
>JALZIL010000356.1 GCA_030860305.1 Actinomycetota bacterium | reverse complement strand
CGAGTTTTTGCAACTGGTCCTCCCGCAGACGTGGATAGGCCACCCGGGCCCAGATGACGACGAAGGAAAGCGCGAAGATCTTCAGAAGAGTCCATAGTGGCCCCAGTTCGTCGGACAGGAACGGACCTCGCCACCCACCGAGAAACAGGACGGTGGTCAGCGCGCAGACGACCACGATGCCGACGTACTCGGCCAGCAGCATGAACGCGAACCGCAGGCCGCCGTACTCCGTGAGATAGCCGAACACCAGTTCCGAGTCGGCCAGCGGCATGTCGAACGGTGGCCGGCGGATCTCGGCCATCCCGGCCACGAAGAAGATCACCATCGCCGGTGCCTGCCACAGCAACCACCAGGGATTCCACGCCTCGACGATGCCGACCAATGACAGGGTCCCAGCTGCCATCGCCACCGATGCCGCGGCCAGCACGAACGGCAGTTCGTAGGCGAGCAGCTGGGCCGCACCGCGCAATCCGCCCAGCAACGAGTACTTGTTCGCACTCGCCCAGGCGGCCATCAGCATGCCGACGACACCCACGCCCGTGACGGCAAGTGCGAAGAACAGCCCGGCATCAAGGGACTCCGCCACCACGCCGGGACCCAGCGGGATGACGACGAGTACCAGCAGGTACGGGATGAGTGCCACGGCGGGGGCGAGCTTGAAGACCGCGGAATCCGCTGCGGCCGGGATCACCGCCTCCTTCTGGACGAACTTCACACCGTCGGCCACCAACTGCGCCCAGCCATGGAAACCGCCGGCATACATCGGTCCCAGGCGGCCCTGCATATGGGCCATGGCCTTGTGCTCCAGCTGCCCCACCAGCAACGGCAGGGTCAGGAAGGCCGCCACGATGCCGGAGACCTTGATCCCGATCATCAGGGCGTCACTCATGGGCTGTCCCCGTCCGGCTTCGGCTCACGCGCGTTCGGACCCCACAGGTCTGGGTCGGGGACGCCTGGCGGGCGCATGGCCTTGCGACGTGGGCCGGTGCCGTGGCCCTCGCCCGGCTCCTTGGCTCCCGGCCAGACCTTGGCTACCCGCGAGGCCAGGATGAAGTCCTTGCGCAGCGGATGGCCCTCGAATCCGTCGGCAAGCAGCAGCGGGGTCAGGTTCGGGTGACCGACGAAGTCGATACCAAACATCTCGTGCGTCTCACGTTCGTGCCAGGCGGCTCCCCGGAAGACCTCCACGACGGAGTCCAGGCTGGGCTCCACCGCCTCGGCCCGGGTGCTGATCAGCAGGTGGGTCAGGGTGTCCGGGTCGAGGAGGTGCGCGATCACCAGGAAACCTTGGTCCAGTTCGTCCACGGCACTGAGCCAGTCGAAGAAGCGCAGGCCGTGGGCATCCCGGGCCCGGTACATCGTCTCGCGCCAGCGCCGGACCGGCACGTGCACGGTCCACATCCCGAAGCTCTCGGATGCCTGGCCGTCGCTGCCGGCCAGCGCCACAGCGACGTCGGCAGCCTGCGGGCTCATGCGCCGGCGGAGGGTCGTACGAGCGGGGCGGTGAGCACCTGAGCCGTGGCGCGCTCGGGCGAACGGACGGCCCGTGCTCCCCCGTTGAGCGACACCTGCTCGCCCGCGATCTTGTCCTGCAGTCGCAGGATGCCCTGGAGCAGCGCCTCGGGGCGCGGCGGGCAGCCGGGTACGTACACATCCACCGGGATGATCTGGTCGACGCCCTTGGTGACCGAGTACGAGTCCCAGTACGGCCCACCACAGTTGGAGCAGGCGCCGAACGAGATCACGTACTTGGGCTCGGGCATCTGCTCGTACAGGCGCTTGACGGCTGGCGCCATCTTGTCCGTGACGGTGCCGGAGACCACCATGAGATCGGCCTGTCGCGGCCCGTGGGCAAACGGAATGACACCGAGCCGGATGAAGTCGTGCCGACCCATCGACGTCGCGATGAATTCGATCGCGCAGCACGCCAGACCGAAGTTGAAGACCCACAGGCTGTACCGGCGGCCCCAGTTGAGGACGAACTTGACGGGGTCTGGGAGTACCGCGTCACCGATGCCCACGAGTCCGTGCCTCCCTTGCAGCGTCCGGTGAGGCAAACCTTATCCGCGTCGACCTGCACGCGAGGCGAAGGCGTCGAGCGCGGTGAGCACTTCGCGCGACTGCCACATCCGATTTCGCTTGAATCCGGTGAACTCCGTGAGAACGCCGGCTTCGACCAGCGGCGCAATCGGTCGGAGGGCGTTCGCCATCGTGAGTCCCAGCTCGTCGGCTACAACCGCGGCGTCGATGACCGGCTGCCGAAGGAGGACCTCGGCCAAGCGCCAGGCAGCGGAGTCTCGACGAGCGACGATCTTGTCCTCCCACGCTGTGCGAATGTCGTTCAGCTCGGCCACAAGTTGGCGGCCGTTTGTCATAGCGGCGAATGCGGCTGTGGCCACTTGCTCGACAATCGATGAGGGGTCGCCGTTGCGGTAGTCGGTGAGGGTTTCGAAATAAGCAGGGGTGTCGGCCAGCAATCCGGCGGAAACTGGGACCGTGACCTTCCTGGTCAAGCCATGGCCCCGAAGCATCGCGTGGATCAGCGCTCGTCCGGTGCGACCGTTGCCGTCGGTGAACGGGTGGATGGTCTCGAACTGGGCGTGAGCGATCGCGGCCTGGGTGAGTAGCGGTACGTCCGTCCGTTGGGTGAAGCGAACCAGGTCATCGATCGCCCCAAGTACGTGTCGATGGTGCGGGGGTGTGAAGGTAGCTCCGTGCGGGCCATAAGAGTCCCCTCCGATCCACACCTGCTGATTACGCCAGACGCCTGGCGTTTCGGAGGGTCGGTTGTGCATCAAGGCCGCGTGCATGGAGAGGATGGCGTCGGCATCCAATCGGTCGGCCAGGCTGATCGCCGCCTTCATCGCTTCGACGTTTGCCACAATCTCGCTCGCATTGCGCTTCTCAGGACTGCCCAGCTCAGCCAGCGCTATCGCCTTCGCGCTCGACGTGAGGTTCTCGATTCTCGACGACGAGGCTGACTCTGAACGGAGCAGGACCGCGGCGAACGGTGCAAGTTCGGAGCCGATCTCGGCATCGAAGCGGGATATTTCGGCGGTCGCCTCATCGGCCAGGGTTGCGATGGCGCTAAGCAGACGCGGGTGGAGTTTCGCGATGGAGGGGACGACAGCGGCACGGTAGGGACCGGTGTGACGCTCACGGACGTTGCGAGAAACCTGATCCGGAGGGATGGTAGATGTCCAATTGACGTCCTCCCATCCGATCGCAGGCCATTCCGCCGGAAGGACATCCTCAGCACCTGTAGCTGATGACATGGATCCAATCTATCATCACTTAGTTATATAAGTGAAAATAACACCCTCCGCTATTTTCACTTCGTTGGTCGACCCGCTTAGGGCCGTCAGGTCCAGGTGAGGACCCGCTTGCGCCAGACGTAGAGCAGCACCAGGGCGAGCAGGCCGACGAACACGGCCATCTCGATCAAGGCGGCGCTTCCGAATTCCTCATCGGCGAAAATGGTGGCCCAGGGGTAGAGGAAGACTGCCTCAACGGCGAATACGACGTACAGGAACGCGTAGACGAAGTAGCGGATCTGGCTCTGCGCCCACCCCTCACCTACCGGATCGACGCCGCTCTCGTACGTCCGAAAGCCCTCGCTGCCAGCTGGCCGGCTGGGCGCCAGCAACGCGTTGAGCGCGCCTGCCGCGGCGATCAGGGCAACGCCGACGACCAGCAGCACGCCGACAGTGACATAGCCACTCATGCCGG
>JALZIL010000344.1 GCA_030860305.1 Actinomycetota bacterium | reverse complement strand
ACAGCTGGAGTACTTCGCCAGGTTGCACGGCATGAACGCCGCGGCGGCGAGGCGCTCAGCCACCGACCTGCTCGACGGCATGGGCCTGGGGGAGCGCTCGAAGGACGCGCTGGAGAAGCTCTCTCTCTCTCGGCAATCAGCAGCGGGTGCAACTGGCCGCCGCCCTGGTCAGCAACCCTGACGTGCTGATTCTCGACGAACCGTTCTCCGGGCTGGATCCAACCGGCGTCGATGCGTTGGCCGCCAACCTCGCCGAGCGCAGGTCCCGTGGCGTGCCGGTACTTTTCTCCAGCCACCAGCTCGACCTGGTGGAGCGGTTGTGCGATGCCGTCGGCATCCTGGCCGGCGGAAGGATCGTTGCCTCCGGGAGCGTGCCTCAGTTACGGGAGCGCGAGGCCAACCGGCAGCTGCGGGTGGTGATCCCCGGCTCGGACGGCCGGTGGGCACGCGAACTCGAGTTCGCACAAGTGGATTCCGCACGGGACGGCGAGGTGCTGTTGGAACTCCAGGACGCCAGCCGTGACCAGGACGTGCTGTCCGCGGCGATGGCGGCCGGCCCGGTGACCCAGTTCGGCTGGCGCCAGCCGACTTTGGTGGAGATTTTCCGGGAGGCGGTGGCGGCGTGAGCGTCTCAGAGCGCACGGAGCCCTCGAGCCACGACCGTACGGAGTCTTCCAGCTACGACCGTACGGGCGATGTGCGGATGAGTAACTCGCGGATCGTGGGCTTGATCGCCCGACGGGAGATTTTGACCAGGCTCAAGGACAAGGGCTTCATCGTGTCCTCGATCTTCATTCTCGTGCTGATCATGGGTTCGGTTGTCTTCCAGGTGCTCATCCAATCCGGGGCCAGCAGCGTGTCCGTCGGCATCGTCGATGGGCCGCGTGAACTTTCGACGGCGATCCAGGAACAGGCGGACATCTTCGGCCTGGATGCCGAGGTGACCGAGTACGACGACGAGGACGCCGCACGCCAGGCGGTCGAGACCGAGCAGGTCGACGCCGCGGTCGTGGATGCCGGATTCGTGCTCGTCAACGAATCGCTGGACGACAACCTGGGCGCGGCCATCAACGAAGCCGTCAACGGGCTGGCCTTGGCCCAACGGCTGTCCGACGAAGGCGTCGATCCGGACATCCTGCAACCGGTTTCGCTGAACGTGACGGCACTGCGGCCGGCCGCGGAGGAAGCGGGCGAGAAGGCGCTGGTGGCCTTTGTCTCGATCCTGTTGCTCTACACCCTGCTGATCTTCTTCGGGCAGTTCATCGCCCAGGGGGTCGTGGAGGAGAAGGCCAGCCGGGTCATCGAGGTGCTGCTGGCAGCGGTCAAACCCTGGCAACTTCTGGCTGGGAAGATCATCGGGCTGGGCGTGCTGGCCTTTTCCCAACTCGTCATCATCTGTGCGGCGGGGCTGGGTGGGGCGATCGCCTTCGACATCATCACGGTGCCCGCCGCGGCGATCTTGACCGTCGTACAGGTGCTGGGCTGGTTCGTGCTCGGGTTCACGCTGGTCGCGGCGCTGTTCGCCGTCTGCGGTGCGCTCGTGAGCCGCCAGGAGGACCTGCAGTCGGTGCTCCTGCCGATGACCTTGATTCTCGTCGCCGCCCTGGTGCTGGCAATCACGGCCGGTCAGAACCCGAACGGTTCCTTGGCTCGGGTGACCTCGTTCATCCCGGCGCTGTCGACGATGGTGATGCCGGTTCGGGTGGCAACCGGCTCGGTGGCCTGGTGGGAGATCGCGCTGGCCGTCCTCCTGATGTTGGTGGCGATCGTTCTCGTCGTCCGGGTGGGCGGACGCGTCTATGCTGGGGCCTTACTGGGTAAGGGCGGTCGTGTCAAGATAAAGGACGCCCTTGTTGCGGAACGTGTTTCATGAACAGCAAGGTAAGAAGATCTTCATCGTGGCGAAACGTTTGTGGAGGCTCCGGATAGGGCATTCTGTTACCTGCGTCGTTCGCGTTGAACGATGTCGACGTCTTGAAAGGACGTGACATGGAGATCATCGGTCTCAT
>JALZIL010000299.1 GCA_030860305.1 Actinomycetota bacterium | reverse complement strand
GGTGCGATCGTCACAGCGACGACCCATGCACACAGCACAGCGAGCAGACGAAACAGTTTGTGGGTGAACGTGAATCGGTAGGACTGTGTGGGGGTCGCCACGAGCGGCGGCTCTCCATTCTTCCGCGTCGACCGCTTACCGGGTTAGCTGACGGGTTCGGGCTGGGAAGAAATAGCCCTACGGCGCAAGCGCCGATTCACCCCACAAACGGTGGGTCCCCGGTTCAGCCGTGGGCTGCGAGCAACCTCGGGCTGATTGAGCGGCGGCCCCCCGGGGTCATCCTCTGCGATGACTTCCACCCGTGGAGCCGAGCGTCACCCTACAGTGTCGTGACCGCGCCGTGACAATGCCGAGCCGAGATTGTGAATTCTTGTCTACCAGCAGTTTTCGATCATGACCGTCAGCCGATCCTATGTCTACACTGCGTCGCTTCCGGCTCACGCTGCGTCACCATTGGAACGAGTCTCAACGGCGGGATCAAGCCTCCCTCGGCAAGCGCACTAACCGCTGCCTGCTCGACGTCATCGAGCTCCAACTCCGTCGGCGGGCCGAGCAGGGCGGTGACGACGCAGTCCTCGCAAGCTGCACCTCGCACCTGGCAGGTGCCGCAATCGATCAGCATGAGCCTCTCCTCTTTCCGCGGTATCGCGACCCTATTCCAGCCACGAACTCTCGAGGCGAAGACTAGAGAGGAGGTCTGACAGCGGTCGTCGCTCATCTTGAGCCGTTGCTCCTCCTTCAATCTTCTCCAACCGCGCGGTACTCGGTCTGCCGGTCGCTGGCTACGGCTCCGCCATCCCGTACCCCTGACGGGTCCCGTCCGTACGGGAGATGCGGATCCGACATCAGTGCGACGCGCCTGCGGCGCGCCTGAGGGAGGGTGTCGTACCCCGCGCTTAGCGTCGCCAGCGTGAGAGCAGGGCATCGGTCTCGGACGTGGGCATGTTGCGCAGCTATCGGCTGAGCTCCCCGACCCGCTCGGCGGCAGCCGCCGCGCTGCGCTCGCCCTACGTCCAGATCTCGATCGACGAACTCGGCACCCCCCTGCGGGACGTGACCTTCGTCGTTGTCGACCTGGAGACTACCGGCGGCTCGCCGGAGGGCTGCGCGATCACCGAGATCGGAGCTGTCAAGGTTCGCGCCGGAGAATGCCTTGGGGAGTTCCAGACGCTGGTGGATCCCGGATCGGCAATCCCTCCGTACATCTCGATCTTGACCGGGATCACCGACTCGATGGTGATCGCGGCCCCACGGATCGGTGAGGTGCTACCGGCCTTCCTGGAGTTCGCCCGAGGTTGCGTCCTGGTCGCGCACAATGCCCCGTTCGACCTGGGCTTCCTCAAGGCAGCCTGCACCGCATCCGCGACGCCGTGGCCGGCCTTCGGGTCGGTGGACACCGCGATCCTGGCGCGACGACTGCTCACCCGCGACGAGGTGCCCAACTGCAAGCTCTCCACGCTGGCTCCGTATTTCCGCGCCCACACCGCCCCCTGTCACCGCGCCCTGGCCGACGCCCGGGCCACCGTGGACGTCCTGCACGGGCTGTTCGAGCGGCTCGGTTCGCTCGGTGTGCAGTCCCTGGAGGAACTCACCGACCTGACCAAGCAGGTCGACCCGATCCGGCGGCGCAAGCGCCACCTGGCCGCTCATCTGCCGCACGCCCCCGGGGTCTACCTGTTCAAGGACTCGCAGGGCCGTCCGCTCTACATCGGCACCTCGCACGACCTCGCCCGCCGGGTGCGGTCCTACTTCGCCACCTCCGAGCAGCGCTCGCGGATGACCGAGATGGTCGGCCTGGCCGAGCGGGTCGACTCGATCGTCTGCGCACACGAACTCGAAGCCCACGTCCGAGAGCTGCGACTGATCGCCGAACACAAGCCCCGCTACAACCGGAGATCGCGCTTCCCCGAGCGAGTGGTCTGGCTCAAGCTGACCGTCGAGGCATTTCCCCGGTTGTCGCTGGTACGCCGGTACCGCGCGGACGGCGCCTCCTATCTCGGCCCGTTCTCCTCCCGCCGGCAGGCCGATGCGGCGATGTCTGCGGTCTACGACGCGCTCCCGATCCGGCGCTGCACACTGTCCTTGTCACCCGATCGGATCACTGCGTCCTGTGCGTTGGCCGGCATGGGCCGCTGTGGTGCCCCGTGTGAGGGTTCGCAGACCGTCGAGCAGTACGCAACCATCGCCGACGTCGTACGGCGGGCCGCCGATGGCGATCCAGGAGATCTGCTCGCGCCCTTGATCGCCCGGCTGTCGGTGCTGGCCGGGGCCGGTCGGTTCGAGGACGCCGCCGCCCTGCGCGACCGGGTCACCATTCTGTTGCGCGGCTGCCTGCGCTGGCAGCGGCTGCATTCACTGTGGCTGGTGCCCGAACTCGTGGCCGCCCGATCCGACGGCGAAGGGGGTTGGCTGCTCGCGGTCGTGCGCCAGGGACGTCTCGTCGCGGCAGGTCGGGCGGTGGCTGGGGTGGCAGTGCGGCCCTACCTACAGGATCTCCTCGCTGGCGCCGAAACGGTCAGCACTGCGATCGGCTCAGCGGCGACGACTCCGGAGGAAACCGAGGTGATCCTTCGCTGGCTGGACACCCCTGGCACTCGGTTGGTCGACCTGACCGGGGTGCTGTCCTGTCCGGCTCGGGGAGGTGCCGCCGCGGGCTGGCTCTCGCGGGTCGCCGGCGCCGAACAGAGCGCCGCACCGTTTGCCGACGGTCGTCCGCTACGCACCCGCCGCCAGCCGGATCGGATCGGAGTCGCCTAGCGGACGAGCGCCGACCCATGCATGACCTGTCAGGTATCGGGCACAGGGCCCGGTAGCAGCGGCCGAACCGGAAGCCGACGAGGACGATGCAAGGAAGGCACTCCATGAAGGCTTTGACCTGGCAGGGCACCCGGGACGTACGCGTCGAGGACGTCCCCGATCCCATCATCAAGGAACCCACTGACGCCATCATCCAGATCACCTCCACCGGATTGTGCGGATCGGACCTGCATCTCTACGAGGTGCTCGGGCCGTTCCTCGAGGCCGGGGACGTCCTGGGTCACGAGCCGATGGGCATCGTGCAGGAGGTCGGCAGCGGGGTCGCCCACATCGCGCCGGGAGACCGGGTGGTCATCCCGTTCAACATCTCCTGCGGTAACTGCTTCATGTGCAGTCATGGCCTGCACAGCCAGTGCGAGACAACGCAGGTCCGTGACCAAGGCATGGGAGCGGCGCTGTTCGGCTTCACCAAGTTGTACGGCCGGGTTCCCGGCGGCCAGGCCGAGTATCTGCGTGTACCGCAGGCGCACTTCGGGCCGATCAAGGTTCCGGAGGGTCCGGCCGACGACCGCTTCCTCTACCTGTCCGACGTGCTGCCGACCGCCTGGCAGGCCGTGGAATACGCCGCGATCCCCGACGGTGGCACGGTCGTCGTTCTCGGCCTCGGCCCGATCGGTGACATGGCCTGCCGCATCGCGACGCTGCGGGGGCATCGGGTCATCGGCGTGGATGTCGTACCGGAGCGGTTGGAACGGGCTCGGGCGAACGGCGTCGACACGATCGACGGGGATCAGGACGAGCTGGGCGACATGATCCGAGATGTCACCGACGGACGCGGACCGGATTCGGTGATCGACGCCGTCGGCATGGAGGCGCACGGATCGCCGGCGGCCGGATTCGCCTTGAAGATGACGAACCTGCTGCCCGATGCGCTCGCGGCCAAACTGATGGAGAACGCAGGAGTCGACCGCCTTGCCGCCCTCTATTCCGCGATCGACATCGTGCGCCGCGGTGGCACGATCTCGCTGAGCGGGGTCTACGGCGGCATGACCGATCCGCTGCCGCTGCTGACGATGTTCGACAAGCAGCTGACGCTGCGCATGGGCCAGTGCAACGTGAAGCGCTGGGTGGACGACATCATGCCGCTGCTCTCCGGCGACGGGGACCCACTAGGAGTCGACACCTTCGCGACGCACCGAGTGCCGCTCAGCGAGGCGCCGGAGGCCTACGAGATGTTCCAGAAGAAGGAAGATGGTGCAGTCAAGGTCGTCTTCACGCCGTGAGGATGTCGGGTCCATCCCCGCAGCAGCGCCGCCGCGGGGATAGGCTCCGAACGTGATCACCGCGATCGTCATGATCAGCGCCAGCACCGATTCGATCGGAGAGGTCGCCGAGCAGATCGCCGACATCGAAGGTGTCAGCGAGGTCTACTCCGTGGCCGGGCACGTCGATCTGATCGCCGTCGTACGGGTACGCCACTTCGACGACATCGCCTCCGTGATTGCCGGGCAGATCAACAAGGTGCCGGGGGTCATCGACACCGAGACGCATATCGCCTTTCGGGCCTACTCCCGGCACGACCTCGATGCGGCGTTCGCGATCGGCTTCGAAGCCGAGGCCTGAACTTGCCGGGGCGAGCCTGGCGGTCAGGCAGACTTCGCGGCTTGGCTGATCTGTATCCAGCGGTCCAGAGTCCGCTGCGCCGAGCCGTCGTCGATGGCCGCACCGGCACGTTCGATGGCGCGGCCGAAGCGGGCGTTCAGCGATTGTTCTGCCGACGGCGGAGCTGAATGCAGCCCACTCTCGGCGACGATCGCTGCCGCGGCATTCAGCACGACCGCGTCCCGCACCGGGCCCCGGTCTCCGGCCACCAGCCGGCGCACCACGTTCGCATTCGTCTCGGCGTCGGCACCGCGTAACGCCTCGGCACTGGCCCGGGCTATTCCGAACGCGGTGGGGTCCAATGTTTCTGCCACGATCTCGCCGTCCGCAGCCAGCCACACCGACGAGGTCGTCGTCGTCGTCAACTCATCCAGCCCGTCGTCGCCGCGAAAGACGATCGCCCGAACGTCGCGCCTGGCCAGTACTCCGGCCAGCAACGGGGCCATTCGGGCATCAGCGCAACCCACGGCAGCCGCAACGGGTCGGCTCGGATTGGTCAGTGGGCCAAGGAAGTTGAACACCGTCGCCACGCCCAGTTCACGCCGGGCCGTGGCCGCGTGACGCATGCCAGGGTGAAAGACCGGTGCGAAGAAGAAGCCGATGCCGGCTTCGGCGATGCACCGCTCGACGCCGGCCGCGGACAGATCGATGGCCACCCCGAGTGCCTCGAGGACGTCCGCCGAACCGCAGGCCGAGGAGGCTGCCCGGTTCCCGTGCTTACCCACCCGGATCCCGCAGGCCGCCACGATCAACGCCGCCATCGTCGAGATGTTGACCGTGTGCGCTCGGTCGCCACCGGTCCCGACCACATCTACGACCGGTCCGGGCGTTCGTACCGGGGTGGCATTTGTCAGCATCACGTCGACCAGCGCGTCGATCTCGCCGACCGTCTCGCCCTTGGCTCGCAACGCCACGGCGAATCCAGCGACCTGAGCGGCGCTCGCCTCTCCGGCCATGATCTCCCCCATTGCCCATCCCGCAGTCGCACGGGAAAGGTCCTGGCCGGCCAGCAGCGTGGTGAGCAGGCCCGGCCAGGTGGGCGTCGGCATGGTCAGGACAGCGGGTCGCGAGTTCAGCCGCGAACGACCGGAACGCCACGCTGGCGCTC
>JALZIL010000293.1 GCA_030860305.1 Actinomycetota bacterium | reverse complement strand
GTCGGGCCGATGAAATCAGGTACGTCTACCGCTGAGCACGCCGGCATGAACACGGCCGGCGGGGAAGCCGCGGCTGGTGGCTCGGTGTCGGAGGAGATCCCGGGCGGACTGCTGGTTTCCCAGGACGGGTACACCCTGGAGCTGGCCCAGAAATCCCTGTCCGCGGACGACGCGACCCCGTTGGCCGTCCAGGTACTCGGCCCGGACATTGCACCAGTCGCCGGCTATGAGCTGACCCATGACAGGGAACTGCACCTGATCGCGGTTCGCCGCCACCTGGCCGGTTTCCTGCACGTACACCCCCGAACTAGCCGGGGGCGGCACCTGGAGCACCCAGCTGGCCCTGACCGCAGGCCAATGGCGGCTGTTCACCGCTCGAGCCGTCAGGCGATGACGACCAACTCAGAGGAGAGCCGATGAGCCCCGCAGCAGATAGCGCCGCCGAGACGGTCCCGGCCGGCGGCCAGATCGAGCTCGCGATCGCCGGAATGACCTGTGCCTCGTGTGCCGCCCGGATCGAGAAGCGGCTCAACAAGCTCGGCGGTGTGTCCGCCACCGTGAACTACGCCACCGAGAAAGCCAAGGTCACCTATCCCGACGGCGTAGCGCCAGAGGACCTGCTCGCCGCGGTCGAGCGGGCCGGCTACACCGCCCAGCTACCCGCGCCGCCGCGCCCGGCCGGAACAGGCGAGCCCCCCTACGTTGACGAGCACGATCCTGTTCGCCCATTGCGCCAGCGACTGCTGGTCTCGACCGTCTTGACCATCCCGGTGATCGCGATGGCGATGATCCCGGCCCTCCAGTTCACCTACTGGCAGTGGCTGTCCCTGACCCTGGCCGCGCCGGTCGTGATCTGGGGCGCCTACCCGTTCCACAAGGCCGCCTGGGCCAATCTCCGACACGGCACCTCGACGATGGACACCCTGATCTCGATGGGCACCCTGGCCGCACTTGGGTGGTCTCTGTACGCGCTGTTCTTCGGTACCGCAGGCGTCACCGGGATGACTCACCCCTTCGAGTTCACGATCGCGCGGATGGACGGCAGCGCCAACATCTACCTCGAGGCCGCGGCCGGGGTCACGACATTCATCTTGGCGGGACGCTATTTCGAGGCACGCTCCAAGCGCCAGGCTGGTGCCGCGCTGCGGGCCCTGCTCGAGCTGGGCGCCAAGGAAGTTTCCGTTCTCCGCGACGGCCGCGAGGAGCGGATCGGCGTCGACCAGCTCTCTCCGGGTGACCTGTTCGTCGTGCGGCCCGGGGGGAAGATCGCCACGGACGGCGTGATCACCGAGGGCTCCTCCGCGGTCGATGCCTCCATGTTGACCGGGGAGTCGGTGCCGGTCGAAGTCGCTCCCGGTGACACCGTGGCCGGTGCAACCGTCAACGCCGGTGGCCGGATCGTCGTACGCGCCACCCGCGTTGGGTCCGACACCCAGCTCGCCCAGATGGCCAAGCTCGTCGAGGACGCCCAGAACGGTAAGGCCGACGTTCAGCGCCTGGCCGACCGGGTATCGGGGATCTTCGTCCCGATCGTCATTGCGCTGGCCGTCGCCACGCTGGGATTCTGGATCGGCACGGGACTGGGCCTGTCCGCCGGCTTCACCGCTGCGGTGGCCGTGCTGATCATCGCCTGCCCGTGCGCACTCGGCCTGGCCACCCCGACCGCGTTGATGGTCGGCACCGGTCGCGGCGCCCAGCTGGGCATCCTGATCAAAGGACCTGAAGTGTTGGAGTCCACGCGCAAGGTCGACACCGTGGTCCTGGACAAGACCGGCACCGTCACCACCGGCCGGATGACCTTGCTCGACGTCGTCCCCGCCGCCGGGGAGGACCCGGAGCAGGTGTTGCGCCTGGCCGGCGCTTTGGAGACGGCCTCCGAGCACCCCATCGCCCAGGCCATCGCGAACGGAGCCGTAGCCGGTGGCGCCACCTTGCCCCCCGTGGCGGACTTCATCAACCTGGAAGGTCTCGGGGTGCACGGCGACGTAGAAGGACACGCCGTTCTCGTGGGCCGCTCCCGGCTGCTGGCGGACTGGTCCCAGCCGCTCGGCGACGACCTCGAGGCTGCCAAGGCCGCCGCCGAGGCCGACGGCAAGACCGCCGTCGCGGTTGGCTGGGACGGCGAGGCTCGCGGCGTTCTCATTGTCGCCGACGCCATCAAGCAGACCAGCGCGGAAGCGATTCGGCAGCTGCGTGACCTCGGCCTCACTCCGGTGTTACTCACCGGCGACAACGAGACCGTTGCCCGATCGGTGGCTGCCCAGGTCGGCATCGACGAGGTCATCGCCGAAGTCATGCCGGCTGACAAGGTCGATGTCATCAAGCGCCTGCAGGGCGAGGGCAAGGTCGTAGCGATGGTCGGCGACGGCGTCAACGACGCCGCCGCTCTGGCCCAGGCCGACCTCGGCCTGGCGATGGGCACCGGCACCGACGTCGCGATCGAGGCCTCCGACCTCACCCTCGTGCGCGGAGACCTGCGGGCAGCCGCCGACGCGATCCGGCTGTCCCGCAAGACGCTGACAACCATCAAGGGCAACCTGTTCTGGGCCTTCGCCTACAACATCGCCGCGCTCCCGCTGGCAGCCGCCGGACTGCTCAACCCGATGCTCGCCGGCGCCGCGATGGCTTTCTCCTCCGTCTTCGTGGTCTCCAACAGCCTGAGACTGCGTCGCTTCAAAGCACTCGCCGCCAACCGAGTCGACGGCGGCACCGGTGTGGATTACCGCCGGGGCGAAGCCCAAAACGTCGACGGAGAACGTGCCGCAAGCAGCAACGCCCCCCGCTGACTGCACCGCCGGCGACAGAACAGAAGATCGGGACACCACAGCAAGGAAGGACCGACATGACCGACCGCACGACGCACCAGCGAGAAGCGCGCGACACCGCGCCGCACGCGACCCAATCAGCGCGGGAGCTCAACCGGCTGGCAGTGACCGCGACAGCGCACTGCCTCACCGGATGCGCCATTGGCGAGATCCTTGGCCTGGTCATCGGAACCGCGCTCGGCTGGTCCACCGTCCCGACGATCGCCCTGGCGGTCGCGCTCGCGTTCGTCTTCGGCTACTCCTTCACCCTCGTCCCGATCCTGCGGTCCGGAATGGCCGTCGGCGCGGCATTGGGCGTGGCCCTGGCCGCCGACACGATCTCCATCACCGTGATGGAGATCGTCGACAACGCGATCATGCTGACCATTCCGGGCGCGATGGACGCCGGGCTGAGCTCATGGGTGTTCTGGGGCGCCCTCGCCGTCGCCCTCGCCGTCGCCTTTGTGGTCACCGTGCCCGTCAACCGCGCACTGATCCGCCGCGGCAAGGGCCACGCCGTGGTCCACCAGTACCACTCCTAGGGCACTCAGGCGCCCGCTGCCCTGG
>JALZIL010000393.1 GCA_030860305.1 Actinomycetota bacterium | reverse complement strand
GAGAGGTCGTCCGGAACCTCGGCCTCGAACTGGTCAGGAGCGTAGCGCCCGCCATAGGCGACCAGGACCTCGTCGCCGCAATACAGGGTGGCCTTGCGGCTGCTGGCCAGTTCGAGCCCTTTGTGCTGGCCGATCGTGATGACCTCGGCCAGGACCAGATCACCGGCCTTCGGCCGGATGCCAGGTCCGGACCAGAGCATCAGATCCCCGGACAGGTCTACGCGACGCACGGTGTAGGCAGCCTTGGCATTCGCGAGCCGCTGCCGCGCCAGGGTGGTCATCATCTGGGACTGCCTTTCAGGTCGGCGGTGGTGCTCCGACTTAAGAGTGCGTGCGCAAACTAAGCGCAAGATGAGGCAACGATGAGGCTCCTCTTATGGCTCCGGGCGCGGAAGGCCCGATGGTGTTCAGCTGTCGCTGGGCTGCGCGGCTGCGTCCGCGATCATGCAGATGGTTGCGCCGCTGCTGACGACCTCACCGACCGAGGCGCCGAGGCCGCTCACCGTGCCGGCCTTGTGGGCGTTGATCGGCTGTTCCATCTTCATCGCTTCCAGGACGACGACGAGGTCACCGGCCCCGACCGTGGCACCGTCCTGGACCGCGATCTTGACGATCGTGCCCTGCATCGGGCTGGTCAGGGCGTCGCCTCCGGCCGCACTGCCCGACCCGCCGCCGCCGCGACGGCGGGGATTGGCAGCGACGCCGCCGGGCACGGCACCGCCGCCGCCCAGGGCCAGGCCACCGGGCAGGGATACCTCCAGTCGGCGACCGCCCACCTCGACCACGACGGTCTGCCGCTCGACGGGCGCCTCGGGCTCCTCGGTCGGATCGGCGTACGGCGGGATCTGGTTGTCGAACTCGGTCTCTATCCACCGGGTGTGCACGGAGAAGGGTTCAGAGCTGAACGCCGGATCGGAGACGATCGCCCGGTGGAAAGGGACGACGGTCGGCATCCCGCCGACCTCCAGTTCGTCCAGCGCTCGACGCGAGCGTTCGAGAGCCTCCCTGCGCGTCGCACCGGTGACGATCAGCTTGGCCAGCATCGAGTCGAAGCCGCCCCCGATCACGTCACCCTCGACAACCCCGGAATCCAGCCGTACGCCCGGACCGCTGGGTGGTCGCCATCGGGTGACTGTTCCTGGCGCCGGAAGGAAGTTGCGGCCGGCGTCCTCTCCGTTGATCCGGAATTCGAAGCTGTGCCCACGGGGTTCGGGGTCGGTGTCGTACCCGAGCGGCTCCCCGCCGGCGATCCGGAACTGCTCTCGGACGAGGTCCAGTCCGGTGGTCTCCTCGCTGACCGGGTGCTCGACCTGCAGGCGGGTGTTGACCTCGAGGAAGGAGATCGTGCCGTCGCCGGCGACGAGATACTCCACGGTTCCGGCCCCGACGTAACCGGCCTCGGCGCAGATCGCTTTGGCAGATTCGTGGATCGTGGCGCGCTGCTCCTCTGTGAGGAACGGGGCCGGAGCTTCCTCGACCAGCTTCTGGTGGCGGCGCTGCAGGGAGCAGTCCCGGGTGCCGACCACGACGACCGTGCCGTGCGAGTCGGCCAGGATCTGCGCCTCGACGTGCCGCGGCTTGTCGAGGTAGCGCTCCACGAAACACTCGCCGCGTCCGAATGCAGCCTCGGCCTCGCGTACGGCTGAGGCGTACAACTCGTCGATCTCCTCGGACTTACGCGCGACCTTGAGGCCACGACCGCCGCCGCCGAAGGCCGCCTTGATGGCGACCGGTAAACCGTGCTCCTCGGCGAAGGCGTGCACCTCCTCCGGGCCGGAGACGGGGTCGCTGGTGCCCGGTACGAGCGGCGCCCCGGCCTTGGTCGCGATGTGCCTGGCGGCCACCTTGTCGCCGAGGGAGATGATCGCCTCGACCGGGGGGCCGATCCAGGTCAGTCCGGCATCGATCACCGCGCGGGCGAAGTCGGCGTTCTCGGCGAGGAAGCCGTACCCGGGGTGAACGGCGTCGGCTCCGGACTGCTCGGCGACGGCGAGGAGCTTGTCGATGCGGAGATAGGACTCGCCGGGGGTGTTGCCAACCAGGGCGAAGGCCTCGTCGGCAACCCGTACGTGCAGGGCGTCTCGGTCGGGGTCGGCGTAGACCGCGACACTGCGCAGTCCGGCGTCACGGCAGGCGCGGGCGATCCGTACGGCGATCTCACCTCGGTTGGCGATCAGAACCTTCTGCACGGCGCGGACCTCCCTCCCACCAGCGCGACCCTATCGAGTCGGCTCGGCGTGCTCTCTCGATCGCCGTATCCGTGGCGTCACCAGACGTCGCCGTCTCGCCAGTCACATGCCAGGTCACCGCCTGATCGGAGTTGCGCACCTCCCGGAAGCAGATAGATGGCGCCATCATCGTCGGGGGTGCGCTCGATCCCGTTCGGTGAGAGCACCGACGTCGTCCCGGTCCACAACTGCCAGCCTCGCGAGGCGTAGAAGTCGAACGCGGCTTCCGAGGTGCTCAGTGCGCCGATCTCGTACCCGTTGCCGATGATCTTCTCGAGTGCCGCCATCACAGCGTGGCCATGCCCGTGCCCGCGGTGCTCCGAGCTGACCCCTACGCCCTCGACATAGCCGGTTCGCAGCGCCCGCCCGGCATGCATCAGCCGGCGCATGACGACGCAGCCGTGGCCGACGAGCGTCGAGCCGTCCCAGACGAGGGCATGCATCCCGCCCAGGCCATGCTCGAAGTCGTCGTCGGTGAAGTCCCCGTCGAAGGCCTCGTCGAGCAGTTCCCGGGTCGCTCGGAGTTCAGCCGGACTGAGCCACGCGGTGTGGGCGGTGCGGACCTCTGCCACGTCGGGTCAGAGCAACTCGGCGACGGCCGAGATCACCCGGTCCACCTGATCGGGGTTGGTCACGATGCTCGTGCCGAGACGAAGGTAGGGCAGGCGGTACGGAGTCGCGCCGCTGACGATCGCGTTCCGCTCTAGCAGTCGCTCGGCCAGGGCGAAGGGAGATCGCCCCCCGGCGACCTGGATGCACACCAGGCCGGCATGCAGCTCGAGGGCTTGCGGGGTCACCACGTGGACCCCCTCGAACGCGTCCAGACCGGCCATCAGTTGCCGCGCCTGGTCGTGGGTGTACGAGGCGACCCGATCGGGTCCGATCTTGGTCATGAACTCGTAGGCCTGGGTCATTGCCCATCGGCGCTCGAAGGCCTTGAATCCGCCCGGCGTGTTGGCTCCACCCGGGGTCAGGTACTCCGGTTCGACGCCGCGGATCCATGACCCGAGCGACTCCGGGTCGAAGGAGGGGATGGTTGGCGTGATCTGTTCCCACGCAGGCGGCTTAGCCCAGACTATTCCGGTGCCCCGCGGCCCGAACAGCCACTTGTGCGTCCCGGAGACCAGGATGTCGCAGCCGAGTGTCCCCGGTGTCTGGTTCTCGACCCCAAAGCCGTGCACACCGTCGAGGCAGAACAGCGGTCGTGGGACGCCGAGATCCCAGGCTCGGTACGCGACCGCCGTGGCGACCTCGGCGATGGGCAACTTCACGCCAGTACCAGAATGCACCCAGGTCAGGGCGAGCACCCTCGTCCGCGGAGTGATCGCCGCCACGATGCGAGACACGATCTCGTCGACCGATGCCCGCGCTGGACTCTCGTACAGCGGGATCTTCCGGAGGGTCGCACCGCTGCGTTCGGCGGACAGCCGCAATGCCTCCTGGGTCGAGTAGAAGTCGTGTTCGCTGCTGAGCACTTCGTCGCCCGGCTGTAGGCGTAGTCCGCCGTAGACCAGAGCCAGGCCCATGGTGGTGCTGTCGGTCAGCGCGATCTGGCCGTAGTCGGTTCGCAGGTAACGCGCGGCAGCGTTGACAGCCGCTCCGTCCAGCTCGGTCTCGCGGCCGAGGGCGGCGTAGCTGTCCTCGTCGAGTGCTTGCCGATGCTCGGCGATTGCGTCGCGGACCGAACGGGCCGGTGAAGCCAGCCCCCAGGCGGAGAAGTGCATTCGATCGGTGCGCAGCGCGAACTGGGCGCGCACCGAGTCCCAGTCCTGGGGGTCCAGCGGTGCGGCCGTCTGGTCGTCGGCGCGCTGGCTGGCGGAGTCGGTACAGCCGGCCAGCAGGGCGAGCGAGGTGCCGCCGGCCGCGAGCCCCCCGGCGGCCAGCCCGGTCCGCCCGAGAAAGGCGCGCCGCGAGACCTCGTTCATCGGGGAAGTCTGGCAGCCACTTCCCATTCGTTCTAGACGCGCGCTCGACGCACCGGTCAGGCTCGGGGTCATGAGTGAGATACCGACCCGACTCCACGTCCGCCTGGTCGTCGATGACGCCGCCGCCGCATTGGACTTCTACGTCTCAGGGCTCGGCGGCCAGGAGTTGGTCCGCTATGCAGAGCCGTCCGGAACGATCGTGCACGCCGAGGTCGAGATCGGGGAGTCGGTCTTCTCGGTCACTCAGGCCGATGGCGAGATCAACCGGAGCCCAACAGATCTGGGAGGCAGCGCGGTGCTGTGCCATCTCCAGGTGCCCGACGCCGATGCCATGGCCGAATCGATGGTCGCGCACGGTGCAACCGTGCTGATCCCCGTCGGCGACCAGTACTACGGGAGCCGAGACGGTCGCCTGCGCGACCCGTTCGGCCACCTCTGGCTGGTGACTCAGCCGCTCGGGGAGCTGAGCCCGGAGGAAATTCAGCGCCGAGTCGAAGCCGGTGCATCCTGAGCCCGGTCACCATTCACCGCGCACCCCTAGGGCGACACCCGCTTGGAGCTCGGCTTTGGTGTAGGTGGTTCCGTCGCGGCCGGCGACCTCTACGTCGTAGAGGTCTGCACCCGATGAGACATTCTCGATCGTGAAGGAGAAGACCCAAGAAAGGCGCCCGATAGTCCTGGCGTACTCGAGTTGACCTGCCCCGACGGTCGTTCCGGACTCGTCGTATATGACGACAGGAGCGCCTTCGCGGATGTCGTCAAAGCCACCTGTGCCGAAGCAGGGCTCGCCGCTGCCGATGGCGCCATACTCAGCCCCGCCGCTGACGCCGTCCCCATCCCGGTCGAACAGAGTGAACGTCCCGTTCGCAGTGAACCCGCGACCGACGAGAAGAGAGATCACCAGTCCGATGACCGTGACCAGCGCTACACCAGAAGCTAGGACCAGAGGTCGCTCAGGCGTACGCCGAGGCGGGCTGTCTGAACGCGCAGCAGCGGAAGGCTCACACCGACCACCGTGCCGGGGTCCCCGTCGATGGAATCGATGAACTGGCCACCGAGTCCGTCGATCGTGAATGCCCCGGCGACTGCGATCGGTTCCCCAGAGTGCAAATACGCCTCGAGTTCGGCTGCCTCCGGTCGCCCGAATCGCACGGTGGTCTCTGCCGCTGCGACCTCGGTCGCGCGTACGCCGCCGTCGGCCACCAGGACCACCGCCTGGCCCGTCCGGAGTACGCCGCAGCGCCCGGCCAGGGTGGACCAACGCCGCCGTGCATCCTCGATGTCGGTCGGCTTGCCCAGCACCAGCCCGTCGAGGTCCAGGACGGAATCGGCGCCGACAACGAGTCCGTCGGACACGGTGGCGGCCACAGCGGACGCCTTGGCCAGCGCCAGTTCCATCACCACACCGGCCGGATCGCTCGCGGTGATTATCGACTCGTCGACGCCGCTCACGATGACCTGGGGATCGAACCCGGCCTGGCGCAACAAGCGCAGCCGCCCGGACGATGCCGACGCCAGGATCAGGGGACGGTGGGGAAGGCGGGTGCTCACCGGGGCAGCGCGCTGGCCCGCCAGCCGCCCTGGCCGGTCTGCAGGGGAGCGCGTACGAGCCGCGACCGCGCCGACCAGGCGTACCCAGGTGCGGGTACGGCGCCCCCGCGGCCCGCAGGAACGGCTGACAGCACGGCGACCAGTGCGGCGATCTCCTCCGCGTTCGGTGCCCCACGGACGATCCGCAGAAACGGAGGCGGAACTCCCGGCTCCTGCGCCATCAGAGCGGAATGTTTCCGTGCTTCTTGGGCGGCAAGGTCTGTCGCTTGTTGGCCAGCAACCGCAGCGCCCGTACGACGTGGATCCTGGTGTGTGACGGGGGAATCACCGCATCGATGTAACCGCGGTCTGCGGCCACGTAAGGATTGGCCAGGGTGTCCTCGTACTCGGTGATCTTCTTTGCCCGAAAGGCTTCTGGATCCTCGGCGGCGGCGATCTCCCGGCGGTAGAGGATGCCGACCGCTCCCTGTGCCCCGACGACGGCGACCTGTGCGGTGGGCCAGGCCAGGTTGATGTCCGCGCCGAGATGTTTGGAGCCCATGACGTCGTACGCACCGCCGTAGGCCTTCCGGGTGATCACGGTGACCTTTGGAACGGTGGCCTCGCCGTAGGCATAGATCAGCTTGGCGCCGCGTCGGATGATGCCGTCCCATTCCTGCGAGGTACCGGGCAGGAAGCCTGGGACGTCGACGAAGGTGAGTACTGGGACGTTGAACGCGTCACAGG
>JALZIL010000273.1 GCA_030860305.1 Actinomycetota bacterium | reverse complement strand
TGCGCCGACACGCCGCTGACCAGACCGGCGTGTCGGTGCATGCGGTAGGCAAAGGTGCGGTCATCAACGCTCAACCGTCAAGCCTCAGTTCGAGCAAGCCTTGATACATCGCATAGCCGCATCGCTCGTACAACGAGGTCGATCCCGGGCTCGGGTGCACGGCCAGGTACGCGCATTTCTCCGTACGTGCGATCTCGGCTACGAGTGCCAATAGTTCGCGGCCGATACCGCGATCGCGATGACCGGGTCGGACGTAGACCGACTGCACCCACGCCGACCGCGTACGCAGCCCAGCCGGGCTGGGAACCCGATCGCCCATGGCGAGCCAGGCCATGCCGACTGCCTCGAGAGCGTCGCTCGGTTGCCCGAGCACAGCGACGTGGCCCGGATGGGACGCCCACCAGTCGCTCATCGTCTGGATGTACTCCTCGGCCGTCCCAGCAGGTTCCTCGCCGGCTTCATTCACCCGCCAACCCCAACGCAGGGATGCAAGTGCGGCAACGTCTTCGGACCCCGCTCGGCGGACGGTGACGCTCACGACTCGGTGGCGACAGGCGTGAGCGGGAGCAATGTGACTCCGGTCGGGCCGATCTGGATGTCGGTGCCCATCCCCGGACACACGCCGCAGTCGAAGCACGGTGTCCAGCGGCAGTCGTCCTGCTCCTGCTCGGACAGGGCGTCCTGCCAGTCAGCCCAGAGCCATTCCTTGTCCAGGCCCGAGTCGAGGTGGTCCCAGGGCAGGACCTCGTGCTCGGTGCGTTCGCGGGTGGTGTACCAGGCGACGTCGAGACCGTACGAGGGCAGCACCTCGGCGCAGGCGGCCAGCCAGCGGTCGTAGCTGAAGTGCTCGTTCCAGCCGTCGAAGCGACCGCCGCTGCGCCAGACCTGCTCGATGACCGCACCGATCCGGCGATCTCCTCGCGAGAGAAGTCCCTCGACGATTCCGGGCTTTCCATCGTGATAGCGAACGCCGATCGCCCGACCGACGCTGCGATCGGAGTTGATCGCGGTCCGCAGCAGCTTCAGCCGCCGGTCGATCGTCTCGTGATCGGCCTGGCTGGCCCACTGGAACGGCGTGTGCGGCTTCGGGACGAATCCGCCGATCGAGACGGTGCACCGGATGTCCTTGTGCCCGCTCGCCGCCCGACCGGCCTTGATCACGTCGCGGGCCATGTCGGCGATCTCGAGCACGTCCTGGTCGGTCTCGGTCGGCAAGCCACACATGAAGTAGAGCTTCACCTGCCGCCAGCCGTTCGCGTACGCCGTGGAGACCGTACGGATGAGGTCCTCCTTGGACACCATCTTGTTGATGACCTTGCGCAGCCGCTCGCTGCCGCCTTCCGGTGCGAAGGTCAACCCGGAGCGGCGGCCGTTGCGGGACAACTCGTTGGCCAAGGTCACGTTGAAGGCGTCGACCCGGGTGCTGGGCAGCGACAGGCTGGTGTTGGTGCCCTCGTACCGGTCGGCCAGGCCCTTGGCGATCTCAGCTATCTCGGAGTGGTCGGCACTCGACAGACTGAGCAGGCCAACTTCTTCGTACCCGCTGGCCTTGAGCCCGGCATCGACCATCTCGCCGATTCCGGTGATCGACCGCTCGCGGACCGGCCGGGTGATCATCCCGGCCTGGCAGAACCGGCATCCGCGGGTGCACCCGCGGAAGATCTCGACGCTCATCCGCTCGTGCACGGTCTCGGCAAGTGGAACGAGCGGCTGTTTGGGGTAAGGCCACTCGTCGAGGTCCATCGTGGTCCGCTTGCCGACCCGGAACGGGATGCCGGTCCGGTTCGTGGTCACCCGCCGGATCCGCCCGTCGGGCAGGTACTCGACGTCGTAGAAGCCGGGCACGTACACGCCCTCGACTCTGGCGAGCCGGGACAGCAGCCCCGGCCGTCCGTCCGGTTTGCCGTCGAGCTTCCAGGCTTTGACCACGTCGGTGAGGGCGCCGACGACCTGTTCCCCATCACCCAGGACGGCGGCGTCGAGGAAGTCCGCGATCGGCTCCGGGTTGAAGGCGGCATGTCCACCGGCGATCACCAGAGGTTCGTCCGTGCGGTCCTGCGCGTGCAGCGGGATGCCGGCCAGATCGAGGGCCTCGATCATGTTCGTGTAGCCGAGTTCGGTAGCGAAACTGATCCCCAACACGTCGAAGTCGATCACCGGACGGTGCCCGTCCACGGTGAACTGCGGGACCCCGTGCTCACGCATCAACCCGGCCAGGTCCGGCCAGACGGCGTAGGTGCGTTCGGCCAGCGCATCCGAGCGCTCGTTCAGCACCTCGTACAAGATCATGATGCCCTGGTTGGGCAGACCGACCTCGTAGGCATCTGGGTACATCAGCGCCCAGTGCACCTCGACGGAGTCCCAGTCCTTGAGTTGGGCGTTCAGCTCACCGCCGACGTACTGGATCGGTTTGCTGATCCTGGGCAGGAGCGCTTCGAGCTGAGGGAAGACGGAAGTCACAGGCATGGCGGCTCCCAGGGTACGGGCAGTGCGCAGCTGCCGCGTTCGACGATCCGGATCTCGGCGCCGCTGGGCCAGCCCGGCCACTGATGTCGCAGCTCCGCCGAGAACTCGCCCGGCGTGCTCCCTGCGTAGATACGACATCTGTCCGGCACCTGACTTGATGTCGCGGGTCTGCAGGGGACACCGAGCACGAGTCGTCTGCGGGGCTACGACATCTCTTCCGTCCACAGGTGCCGTGAGTTTCCACAGCCAACAGAACACCGGCCCGCGATGGCCCGGTTCGACTGCACGCTGCAAGTGTGGATATCCGCGAACAGCCCGGAACCGATCACGGCGTGATCAGTAGGGCCGAATTGTTCGCCGCAGGCGTGAGCCGTGCGGAGGTCGACTGGGCCTGCAGACGCGGATCGCTCGTTCGTGACCAGCGGGGGCTGTACGCCGTTGCCGATATTCCAGCGACCGAGCTACGCCGCGCTCGGGCCGCAGTTCAAACAGTAGGGCTGGCCGGGCACGCAGTCGCAAGCCACGACACGGCAGCTCATTTGCTCGGGATCGAGATCGTGCGTCGGCAACAGTTCGAGCACGTCACGATCCCGCGATCAACTCGTCGACCCCAACGAGGTGCCCTGTGGTTGCACGCACATGACCTGTCAGACGACGACGTAACCCGGGTGGACGGGATCCCGACCACCACGGTCGCGCGCACGCTGCTGGATCTGCTGCTCCGAGCAGACCGGCTGACTGCGATCTGGGCTTGTGAATCGGCGCTGCGGGCTGGACTGCTGTCTCCCAACGACCTTGGCCTGGCCATGGAGCGCGGGGCCCGCCGACGCGGGATCAAACGCGCCCGCCGGCGCCATCACGCGATCAACCCGCTCAGTGAATCCCCCTTGGAGACAGGCGTGCGCCTGGTCTACAGCGACTTCGGACTGCCGGTGCCTTCGTTGCAAGTAGCGATTGCTCGAGCGGATGGCTCACTGGCCTACCGGATCGACCTCGGCTACGAGACACCCAAGGTTGGCGTCGAGTGCGACGGCCGCTCGGTCCATGAGCAACCGACCGCCATCCTCGCCGACCGGGATCGCCAGAACGCGATCCTCAAGGCCGGCTGGCGGTTGCTGCGTTTCACCTGGTCGGACTACCGGAACCGACCGCGCTACATCGCCGCCACGACCGCCGAACTGATCGGGCATCCGCTCTAGAGCGCCCGCGCCGGTTATTGACGGAGGTTCGCTTGCCGAGATGTCGCAGGTTCGCTGGCAACCCGCGGCGTGAGTCGTCCGCACACCTACGACATCAATGGGGCAGTCGCATTGATGTCGCAGGTTTGCCGGTGACTTGCCTCGCGGGTTGCCGGCGGAGCTACGACATCAATGTGATGGCGAGCTGGTCCGGCGGCGACGAGCCACCGCTACTTCAGCAGCAGAGTCGCGAGCCGTTTGCTGCCGACGATCAGACCGGTCGCCCCCATAACGGCCAAGTAGAGGACGTGGCCGAGGATCGAGACGTCCACCAGGCCGGTCACGAGCGCACGTACCAGTTCGATGCCGTGATAGAGCGGAGTGCACTGCACGAGCAGCCGCAGCGCGTCCGGGTACACCGACAGCGGGTAGAACGTGGTCGAGAACAGGAACATCGGCAGGACTGCCAACTGGACGAACTCGAAGTTCTGCCAGTTCTTCATGAACGATGTAGCCGCCAGGCCGACGGCGGCGAAGGCGAAGCCGATCAGTACGCAGGCTGGTACGGCGAGGATCGCCCACCACGACTGGACCAACCCGAGGGCCAGCATCACGGCGAGGAATGTCGTGGAATACAGCGCGCCGCGCATCAGCGCCCAGCTGGTCTCCCCCGCTGCCACATCCGAGGCCGACAGCGGCGTGGCCAGCACCGCGTCGTAAAGCTTGGCGTACTTCAGCTTGAAGAAGATGTTGAAAGTGGAGTCGTACACGGCGCCGTTCATTGCCGACGAGGCCATCAACGCCGGCGCGACGAACACGGTGTAGTCCAGAGCAGCGCCCGAATCGGTGACGATCGTGCCGACCAGCGCGCCGATGCCGATCCCGATCGAGAGCAGATAGAACAACGGCTCGAAGAAACCGGACAAGATCAGCAGCCAGCCGCGCCGGTACACCAGCAGATTGCGCTCCACCAGCAGGCTGGCCCGGCGCGCAGAGGGCAGCGGCATCGGCAAGACCCTGGCCAGCAACATCGACGAAGCGCCGGCGCCAACGGGCCCGGGCGGGATTGCGCTCATCAGATCACCAGCCGCTTCGCGAACTGGCGTCTGGCCAGCCAGACACCGACCAGGAGGAGGACGGCAAGGTACCCGACGTTGACCATGGCCAGCAGCGGGTCGAGCTGACCGAAGGACAGGCCGCGGGTCAGCGAGACCCCGTGCCACAGCGGCGTCGCATAGGCGACCGGCTGGAGCGCCGCGGGCAACTGGTCCACTGGGAAGAACGTCCCCGAGAACAGGAACATCGGCACGATCCCGAACCGCAGCAGGGCCGCGAACCCGGCGTCGTTCTGCACCCAGGCCGCAAAGGCGGACACGGGTGCGGCGAAGGCCAATCCGGTCAGCACCGCCGCCGGGAGGGCGAGCAGGCCCAGCGGCATCTCCAGCGCGCCGAAGGCACCCATCACGGCAAGGAACACCGCGAGCGTCGTAACCAGCCGGAACAGGATGAACAGCAGGTGACCGGTGACCAGATCGCGGACCTTGACCGGAGTGGACAAGATTCCCTCGAAGGTCTTGTGCCACTTCAGCGCGCCCATGATCGGGTACGTCGACTCGAAGGTCGCGGTCTGCATGGCGGTCGCAGCGAGCAGACCGGGGGCCAGGAAGACCAGATAGTCCACGCCCTGATCGAGCCGGCCGGCCTGATCGACGAGCGTGCCCAGCGAGATCCCCATCGCGGCGAGGAAGAGCACCGGCTCCAGTACCGAGGAGACCACCGAGCCCTTCCAGTTGCCCTTGTAGTTGAGCATCTTGCCCTCGAAGACCGCCTGCGAGCCGCGGGGCAGCCGCCGACGCACCGACCACGGCAGGTCGGCGGGGGCGTCCTGTGTTGCGGAAGCCATCACTCGACCAGCGAACGGCCGGTCAGCCGCAGGAACACGTCCTCCAGCGAACTGCGCCGGACCAGCACCGAAGCCGGGCGCAATCCGCGTTCGACGACCGCGGTGGCCGCCCCATCGCCGTCGTCGGTGTAGAGCAGCAAGCGGTCGGGGAGAACCTCGATCCGCTCGGCCAGATCGGCCAGGCCGTCAGCGTGTGACTCGTTCTCCCCTGTGGCGAAGCGCAGCTCGAGCACCTCGCGGGTGGAATAGGTTCCGATCAACTCAGCAGGCGAGCCTTCGGCCGCGATCCGCCCCTTGTCCATGACGACCAGCCGGTCGCACAGCTGCTCGGCCTCGTCCATGTAGTGCGTGGTCAGGACCAATGTGACCCCGCGCTGTTTAAGCCGGAATAGCCTGTCCCACAATGCATGTCGGGCCTGAGGGTCTAGGCCGGTGGTCGGCTCGTCGAGGAGCAGCAGCTCCGGTTCGTTGATCAGCGATCGGGCGATCGTGAGGCGCCGCTTCATCCCGCCGGACAACGGCTCGACCAGATCGTCGGCCCGATCGGTGAGCTGCACGAAGTCGAGCAACTCGTCGGCTCGGGCCCGGATCTGTGCTCGTGGGATCCCGAAGTAGCGGCCGTAGATCAGCAGGTTCTCTCGTACGGTGAGTTCCTGGTCCAGGTTGTCGGTCTGCGGTACGACGCCGAGCCGGGCCCGGATCGCCGGGCCGTCGGTGGCCGGATCTCGGCCGAGGATCTGCAGCCGGCCATCGGTGGCCGGGGAAACCGCCCCGATCATCCGCATGGTCGAGGACTTGCCTGCGCCGTTCGGTCCGAGAAAGCCGAAGGCCTCGCCTCGCCGTACGGAGATGTCGATGCCGTCCACGGCGGTGAAGTCGCCGAAGTTCTTGCGCAGCCCATGAGCCCAGATCAAGTCGTCCACACCGGGCCGGTCAGTGACCACGACTGCCTCGTCCTGGGTGAGAGAGCCCGACTCGGTCATGTCCTCGACGCTAGCCGAGGGCTCGGACGTACCGCCAAGCAATTGAGCTGCCATCCGGCCAGGCTGCAACCTCAACCGCGGGTGAGGTCAAGTCCCACGCACACATCGCTGATCGGTTTGACAGGGTGGAGGAATGCGGATCGCGACCTGGAACGTGAACTCGATCGGGGCCCGACTGCCTCGGCTACTGCCGTGGCTCGAGGAAACGGCCCCTGACGTCGTCGCGCTGCAGGAGACCAAGTGCGCGGCGGGCGCCTTCCCGTACCTGCCTGTGCAGGCACTGGGGTACGACGCCGTGGCGGCCGGCGACGGCCGATGGAGCGGGGTGGCCATTCTGTCCAAGCTCGGACTGACCGACCCGATCACCGAACTGGCGGGCTATCCGGAGGCTCGGCTTGCCGCCGCCCAGTGCGGTCCCTTGCACGTCACCAGCGTGTACGTGCCCAACGGCCGCTCCCCTGACGACGCGCAGTACCCGTACAAACTCGAGTGGCTGGCTTCACTCCGGGCGCATCTGGACGGCTTCGATCCCACCCAGCCGCTGGTGATCATGGGCGACTTCAACGTGGCACCGACCGACGACGACGTGTGGGACGTCAGGGCGTTTTCCGGGTCGACGCACGTGACACCGGCCGAGCGGGCCGGTGTGCAGGCGCTCTTGGACTGGGGTCTGTCAGACGTACGTGCGCGGCCGGGAAGGGGCGACCATCCGTTCACCTATTGGGACTACCGCGCGGGGATGTTCCACAAGGACCTCGGCATGCGCATCGATTTGGTTTTGGCAACGGCGTCGGCCCGGGTCACCGACGCCTACGTCGACCGCGCGGCACGGAAGGGGAAGCTGCCCTCCGACCACGCCCCGGTCGTGGTCGACATCGACCTCTGACCCGGGTCAGGCCAGGTGGGGGAAGAACAGGGCGATCTCGCGTGCGGCTGACTCCGCCGAGTCCGAGCCGTGCACGATGTTGTTCTGCACCTCGAGGGCGCAATCGCCGCGGATGGTGCCGGGCATTGCGGAGACGGGGTCGGTGGCACCGGCCAGGGCCCTGAACGCCGGGATGGCCCGCGGCCCTTCGATCACCAGGGCGACCAGCGGACCGCCGGTGATGAACTCCAGGAGATCATCGAAGAACGGCTTGCCGTCGTGTTCGGCATAGTGTTGCGCGGCAGTCTCCCGGTCCAGTGAGCGCAGCTGCAGGGCCACGACGCGCAGTCCCTTGGCTTCGATGCGGGTGATCACCTCACCGATCAGAGCACGGCGTACGCCGTCGGGCTTGA